>NZ_JBFAET010000086.1:0-36909 GCF_040642095.1 Streptomyces sp. NPDC020362 | reverse complement strand
CGCCGCTCCTCCCTCCGTCGTCTCCGCGGCCGCACGCCCCAGCGCGGCGGACGCGACAGCGGCCCGCGCGGCGGTACGGCAGGCCGCGGCCCGGCGGCCCGCGCGGGCGCCCGAGCAGGTGGTGCAGGTGCAGATCGGCCGACTGGAGGTGACGGCCGGCCAGGCATCGCAGAGCAACGGCGCACGGCAGCCGACGCGGCCGGCCCGGCGGCCGGGCGCCGCCGTGAGCCTGGCCGACTACCTGGCACGGGGGCGCGAGTGAGCCGCACCGGCAGTGAGCGCGGCAGGACCGGCACCACGAGAGGAACCGAGGAACTGACGCCATGAGCAACGCACTCGCCATCGCCCATGTCAGCCAGGCCCTCGCCCTGCTGATCGAGTCCCACCTGCAGCCGGAGATCGACATGGCCGTCAAGGTGGAGCCGCGCAAGCCGCCCGCCGAGCCGCCGACGGACCCCACCATCTCCGTCTTCCTGTACCAGGTCACGCCCAACACCTCGCAGCGCAACAACGACCTGCCGACGCGCGCGTCCGACGGCACGCTGGTGCGCCGGGCCAGTGCCGCGCTCGACCTGCAGTACGTGATCAGTGCGTACGGCGACGAGACCGAGCTGGTCGGGCAGCGGCTCATCGGCTCGGTGGTGCGCACCCTGCACGAGATACCGGTCCTGCCCAAGGACGTCATCGAACTCGCCGGTGAGCGGCCCTACCTGGCGGGCAGCAACCTCGCGGAGGCGGCCCAGCGGGTGCGGTTCACGCCGATGGTGATGGACGTCGACGAGACGTCGAAGCTGTGGGGGATGCTCTACCAGACCCCGTACGCGCTCTCGGTGGTCTACCAGGCGTCCCTCGTCTTCATCGACGGCCGCGAGACGCCGGTTCCGGCGAAGCCGGTCGAACGGCCCGAGGTACGGGTGCTGCCGTTCGGGGCGCCCGGGGCGCCGGTGCCGCCGGGAGCCGAACCACGTCCGGACGAAACCCAGGGTGACACCGCCGGACGGGACGGCGCGAAGACACAGCCGGCCGGCGAGCCCGCTTCCGGCAAGGCCGGCGAGCGGGATCCCGGGAAGGCCGAAGAGCCCGCTTCCGGGAAGGCCCCCAGGACGCCGCCCGCCAAGGTCGTCACCAAGGCCGTCACCAAGGCCGTGGCCAAGGCCGTCACCAAGACCGCGGACAAGGCCGTGGCCAAGACCGCGGACAAGGCACCCGCCCGCGCGCGGAAGGCTGCGCAGCCGGCCAGGACCGCGAGGCGCACGCCGAAGAGCGCCCGGCCGGCCGGGGACCCGGACTCCGCCTCCGGACCGCGGACGGGCGCCGACGACGGCGCGGAGAAGTGAGGCGACGTGGGATCCACGGGGGCGGGTGAGGACATGGGCGCACACGAGCCGGGAACGGCGACGACAGGTGACGGCAGCACGGCGCCGACCGCCGGGATCCGGCGCGTCCTCGCCCGCGTCGACGCCCACGCGGCACGTGTCACCGGCCAGGAGACCGGCGAGCGGCCGACCGGAGAACCCGACACCGCCGTCGTACCGGTGTCCGGGACCACCGCCCCCCTCGACGCCCTCGTCGCCTGCTTCGGCCTCACCCCCTTCGAGCGCGACCTCGTCCTGCTCACCGCCGCCGACGAACTCGACCCCACGACCGGCGCCCGGTGCGCAGCGGCCGCCGCAGACCCGCAGCGCGCGTACCCCACCTTCTCCCTCGCGCTCGCCGCCCTGGACGGGCCGCACTGGAGCGCCCTCACCCCGGTGGCCCCGCTGCGGCGCTGGCGGATCGTGGAGCTGGAGGACGAGACCCGGCTGACCGTCTCCCGCCTCCGCCTGGACGAACGCATCCTGCACTTCCTGCTGGGCTCGCCCTACCTGGACGCACGGCTGCACGGCCGGCTGCGCCGCACCCCGGCACCGGACACGCTGCCGCCGTCGTACGAGCTGGCCGCGAGCCGGCTCGCCGAGGGCTGGACCGAGGACGGCCGCAGCCCCGACGCACCGCTGCTGGTCGAGGTGACCGGCGGCGACCTGCGCAGCCGGGCCGACATCGCCGCCGCCGCGGCCGCCCGGTGCGGGCTCGGACTGTACGCGATGGGCGCCGAGGACGTGCCGTCCGACCCCGCCGAGCGCGACCGGCTGGCCCGGCTGTGGCAGCGGGAGGCGATCCTGCTGCCCGCCGCGCTGCTCGTGGAGGCCGGTGAACTCGACCGTGACCAGCGGGCGGCGACCGAGTCCTTCCTGGCCGGGGCCGCCGTACCCGTCGTGGTGTCCGGCGAGGACCCGCTGTGCACCCAGCGTCCGCACGGCGTCCGCGTGCCCGTGCCCCGGCTCGACGACGCCGAGCAACTCGCCCTCTGGTCCCAGGCGTTCGAGGAGGTCACCGACCTCGGCGACACCGAACTCCGCTCCCTGGTCGCGCAGTTCCAGCTGCCCCCGCACGTCGTACGGTCCGCCGCTGCCGCCGTACGCCGCCGGCTGCCCCACGAGGACGAGCTGGACGCCGCCGAACTCGCCTGGCGGGCCGGTCTGGACGAGGCCCGGATCGGCATGGACGAACTCGGCCGCCGGATCGAGCCGCAGGCCGGATGGGACGACCTCGTGCTGCACGAGCGGCAGACGGCCGTGCTGCGGGAGATCGTCGCGCATGTGCGCCAGCGGGCAACGGTCCACCAGGAGTGGGGCTTCGCCGCGGCCCTGCGCCGCGGCCTCGGCGTCACCGCCCTGTTCGCGGGCGGCTCCGGCACCGGCAAGACCCTTGCGGCCGAGGTCATGGCCAAGGAGCTGGGCCTCGACCTGTTCGTCGTCGACCTCTCCCAGGTGGTCAGCAAGTACATCGGCGAGACCGAGAAGAACCTCCGCCGGGTCTTCGACGCCGCCGAACGCGGTGGCGCGCTGCTGCTGTTCGACGAGGCCGACGCCCTCTTCGGCAAACGCAGCGAGGTCAAGGACAGCCACGACCGGTACGCCAACCTCGAAGTCAGCTACCTGCTCATGCGGATGGAGGCCTACCGGGGCCTGGCCATCCTCACCACCAACATGAAACAGGCCCTCGACACGGCCTTCCTGCGGCGCATCCGCTTCGTCGTGGACTTCCCCTTCCCGGCCGAGCACGAACGCGCCGAGATCTGGCGCCGGGTCCTGCCGCCGCAGGCCCCGGTGAAGGACATCGACCCCGGTCTGCTCGCCCAGCTCACCGTGGCCGGCGGCTCGATCCGCAACATCGCCCTGTCCGGGGCGTTCCTGGCCGCCGAGGAGGGCGACCGGCTCCAGATGCGGCACATGCTCGCGGCCGCCCGCACCGAATATCTCAAGCTGGAGCGCTCGCTGACGCCCCCGGAGGTCCGCGGATGGGTGTGAGCGGACGGCCTTCGGCGATACGCGTGGAGATCGGCGAGCTGGTGCTCGACGGCTTCCGGGCGGACCCCGTCCGGGTCTCCGCCGCGTTCGAGAGCGAGCTGGCCCGGCTGATCGGGCTGCACGGCGTGCCCCTGGCGGCGAACGGCGCCGTGAGCGTCGATGCGCTGAGCGGTCTCGCGGCGCTGCCCGCCGGGCTCTGCGCGCGACGGCTCGGCCAGGAGCTGGCCCGCGCGGTGCACGAAGGGCTCAGCGGCCACGGGGAGGTGACACGATGAACTCACAGTCCCAGGACGCCCGCTCGCAGCAGTCGGCCGAGCAGCGGCGCCGCAAGCGCAGGGAGCGGGCCGGCACGTCCCGAGCCCCGGAACCGAAGAACATCGTCAGCGGCGCGGGCCAGCCCCTCGACCCGGGTGTGCGGCGGGAGCTGGAGGAGCAACTCGGCCACGACCTGAGCCGGGTACGCCTGCACACCGGCCGCGACGCCGCCCGGCTCACCGAGCTGCTCGGCGCGGACGCAGTCGCCGTCGGCCAGGACATCCTCTTCCGCGAGGGCGCCTTCAAACCCGGCACCGACGAGGGCCGCCGCCTCCTCACCCACGAGCTGCTGCACACCGTGCAGAACCCGCACGGCCTCGGCGCGCTGCGGGCCGGTCGCGAACCGGGGGCGGTGAGCATGCCGCAGCAGGCGATCGAACGGGAGGCGGAGGCGGCCGCCCAGAGCCTCGTACGGCCGGGGCAGGAGCCCTCCGCCCCGGAGGTGGAGGAGGGCCGGGCCACCCCGGGCTGGCTGCGGTACGCGACCGTCGACGCCGACCGGATGCGCACCGAGGCCGTCGACCCCGCCGCCGTCGTGGACCGGCTCGCGGCCGGCGTGCTGCGCTCGCTGCGCGGCGACCCCGCCGACCTCTCCGGCCGCGTGCGCATGCAACTCGCCCGCATGTCCTCGCAGATGCAGGACTCCGTGCTCGACCGGCTCGAAGTCCGCCTGCTCACCCCGGAGTTCGACCGGCTCCTGGAACTCGCCGAACAGGCCGCGGAGAGCGCCGCCCCCGAGCTGCAGCCCGCCCGGGCGCCGGAGGTCGAGCCCGACCTGTTCGAGCTGCTCGGCGTCGAACGCGTCCACTGGCAGCGCAAGCAGGACGGCGACCGCGGCGCCCAGGACCAGAAGGCCGCCGACGCCCGCGAGGAACGACAGGACGCCCGGGACCGGGACGAGAAGGCCGGCAGCGACCGCAGCCGGGCCGGCGCGGACGCGGCCGTGGAGGACCAGGACGCCGCGCAGCGCACCCGGCAGGAGGACGAACGCGAACAGTCCCGGCAACAGGGCAGGCAGGAGCAGCAGCAGGAGGACGAGCAGCAGTCCGCCGACCGGTCCCGCGTGGACCAGGCCTCCGACGAACGGGCCCAGGCCGGCCAGGACGGCACCGAACAGGCCGCGCAGGAGCGCAAGGCCCAGCGGGACCGGGAGGAACAGGACCCCGAACAGGCGGGCGCGCCCGGCTCCGACAAGCGCCGGCGCCAGGAGCAGGCGACCGGTCCCGCGGCCGGTGCCCGACCGGGGACACTCGACCCGAAGGCCAAGGGACAGCCCGGTCCCGTACGGCCCGAGAAGGTCGACGAGCGGGCCGCGCAGCCGGACGGCGCACTGTCCGAACACGGCCTGAACGAGAAGGACGAGGACGAGGAGCAGCCACGCGAGGAGGAGCGCCCGCTCGGACTCGAAGCCGGCGCCGACGGGGAGGTCGACGGGGGCGAGGAGCAGTCCGGCGGGGCCGGGGACGCCGCGCACCTGCCCGCGATCAAGCCCGAGGACCATCTGCCGGACACCGACCTGGACCTGTCCGCCGTACCCACCGCGGACAAGCTCACCCCGGGCGCGTCCGAGCCCGCCGTGCCCACGTTCCCCACCCCGCCGCCGACCCGGGCCGAACGCATCGAGCAGGAGCGGGAGAACCAGGAGCGGGAGGAGGACGAGGACGCCGCCGGCCCGGACGCGAAGGCGCCCGGACAGGACGAGGGACCCGTCGAGGGCGAGGCACCCCAGCCCGAGGGCGGGCCCGTCGCCCAGGCGGCGGCGGGCGACGAGAAGGACCTGCAACCGGACAAGCCCACCGATCAGGAGGTCGGTCCCGACCCGGAGACCACCGACAAGGAGAGCCAGGAGCCGGAGCCCGAACAGCCCCCGGCACAGGGGGACACGACAGACCCCGCCGACGGCCGCCCGGAGCAGCAGGACGCCGGAGCCGCTGCCGACAGCCGCCGGGAACAGCAGGACGAACAGGACCGCACGCGGCAGGAGGCACGCCCGCAGACGGCGGTGGCCGCGGCGGCTCCCGCGGAGTCCGCCGCCCACGTCGTACGGCCCGCAGGCGCGCAGACCCCGCACACGCCCGTCGAGGACCGCAACCCCTCGCCCGCCGTGCGCCGGGACGCCGAGCCGCCCAAGCCGCAGCGGGAAGCGCCGGCCGCCAGGAGTGCCGTACCCAAGGAGGACGGACCGGGCGCCGCACCGCCCGGCGGCCGGGTCGGGAACAGCGAACGGGTCGGGCCGACCACCGGCGCCGGACCGGGCGCGGCGCCGTCCGCGGCCCAGGCGGCGGTCGGCCCTGCCGCCGAACAGACCGACAACCCCGGCAGGCTGGGTGGCCCTGAAGGGGCACAGCCCCGGCCGGAGGCCTCCCTGGAGAAGGACGGCGGCGGCTGCGCGCCGCCCGAGCCCGCGCCCGAGAAGGACGACGGCGCGAAGGGCAGTTGCGGGGGCGGCGGGGGCGCGGCCGCCGAGGACAAGGAGAAGGCCGAGGAGCCGCCGGACGTCTCCGGCCAGGACCCCGAGGCCGCCGTGCAGACGGTCAGCAGGCTGGCGCCCGACCAGGCCGCGGCCGCCATGCCCGGCGTGGGCCGCGCCGTGGACAAGAAGGTCGGCGACGAGCAGCAGCGCCTCGCTGCCGCACCGCCCACGCGGGAACGCCCCTCGGGTGCCCCGCAGACCCGTTCGGCGCCCCCCGAGGCCGCCGCGCCCGCGGCCCAGGTCACCGGCAGCGTCGAGAAGCTCGGCCCGGAGGAGCAGGGCGACAAGCAGCAGGCCAAGGGCAGTGACAAGGCTCAGGGCCAGAACCCCGCCGAGAACGTCGCCCCGCCGCCCCCGCCCGTCTCGGCCGCACTCGACGCCGACGAGGCGAAGAACGTCGAGGCCGCGGCGGACTCCGTGCCCACCACCGACCCGGCCCTGCAGAACAAGACGGTCGGCCCCGCGCCCAAGATCCGGCTGGAGGGCGCCAGCGATCCCAAGCGCACCGACGACCAGGCCAAGGCGCTCAAGGACAAGCAGAACGACATCCACCGCACCGGCCGCGAGGACGCGGCCAAGCCGATGGGCGAGGACCAGATCTTCCCGAACGCTCCCCGGGAGCGGCTCGTCGGCAAGGTCGCCGTCGGCGGGGGAGGCAAAGGCGCCCAACTGCAGGCCGGTACGGCGCCCAAGGACGGCGTGGGCGCGGTCGCCCGGCAGGAGAAGGGCGCCGAGATCGCCGCCGGGGCCGGCAAGGCCCAGGGCGACCTGACCACCAGGGAGAAGGAACACCAGCAGGGCGAGCAGCAGGCCAAGCAGGAGAAGCAGAACGAGATCGACCGCGAGGTCGACCGCAACACCGCGCAGCAGACCGGGGAACGCGGCCGGGTGGCCGGCGACGTCCAGCAGCAGCGCGAGCAGTGGCGGACCGAGCAGGACCAGAAGATCGAGGACGCGGACACCAAGTCCGACGAAGAGCACACCACCAAGAACAAGGAGATCGTCAAGGCCCGCGACGACAAGGACAAGGAGATCGAGGGCCGCAAGGACCAGGACAACAAGAAGATCGACGACGAGCGGGAGAAGTCGGAGAAGGAGGCTCGGAAGAAGAAGGAGGAGAAGAAACCCTCCGGCGGGTTCTTCGGCTGGATCGCCGACAAGGTCAAGAGCTTCTTCAACGCCCTGCTCGAAGCGGTCACCGCGATCTTCGAGGCAGCCCGCAAGGCCGTCAACGGCATCATCGACACCTTCAAGGACTGGGCCAACAAGGCGATCGACTTCGTCCGCGACCTGGCGATCAGCGCGATCAACGCGCTCGCCGACGCGCTGATCGCGATCGGGGACGTGCTGCTCGCCGCGTTCCCGGAGCTGCGCGACAAGTTCCGCAACGCGATCGAGGGTCTGCGGGACCGGGCGATCGCCACGGTCAACCGGCTCGCGGACGACCTGAAGAAGGGCGTCAACGCCCTCCTCGACGCCCTGGCAGCCGGCCTCAACAAGCTCCTGGACGTCCTCGAAGCCGGGCTCAAGGCCGTCATCCAGGCCTACCAGGCGGTCATCCTCGGCGCGATCAAGTTCGCGCAGGCCGCGATCGAGGCGCTCGGCAAGTTCGCCGCGCTCGTCGCCGACATCGCGCCCGACCCGGGCGGCTGGCTGTCCAAGGCGGGCAGTTCGGCGAAGACCGGCATCACCGACCACCTCTGGGGCGCCATCAAGGTCGCCGTGAAGCAGTGGTTCGACACCAAGGTCGAGGGGATCCTGGGCCTGGGCAAGACCATCATCGACGTCCTGGTCAAGGGCTGCGTGTCCATCAAGCAGATGGGCAAGATGGCCTGGGACGCGATCATCGCCTCCCTGCCGATGATGATCGCCACGCTGGTCATCGAGAAGGTCGTCTCGATGCTGGTCCCGGCGGCCGGCGCGATCCTCACCATCGTCCAGGGCCTGATGGCGGCCTGGCAGAGCCTCAGCTCCATCCTCTCCGCCTTCTCCAAGTTCTGGGCCTACCTCAAGGCGGTCAAGGCGGGCCCTGCGGCCTGCCTGTTCGCCGAGGCGGTCGCGGCGGGCGTCGTCGCCCTCCTGGACCTCATCACCAACATGCTCCTGGCCCGCCTCTCCTCAGCCGCCAAGGGTGTCGGCAAACGCCTGAAGGCCATGGCCCAGAAGATCACCGAGGGCCTGAAGAAACTGGGCCGCGGGGCGCGGAAGGCGGCCGGTGAGGCGGTCAACAAGGCGCGGGGGGCTCTGCGGAACGCGCGCGAACGACTGGGGGCGTCGGCGAGGGCTGAGCACCCGAAGGGGAAGCCGTCCCCGGACCCCAAGTCGCCCCCGAAGCCGAAGGACCACGCCACGCCGAAGTCACCGGCGAAGCCGGACCCGAGGGAGGCGAAGCCCAAGGAGCCGACGCGTGGGGAGCAGGACCGGACGCCCGACCGCAGAACGGATCGGCCACAGGACCGGGACCGCTCCCAGGAGAGGCCCCACGAGAAGGGCACCGAGCCCCGGACCCCTTCCAAGAAGAACAAGGAGACCGAGGGCCCCAAACCCACCAAGCCCAAGAGGCCCAAGTCCCCGGCGGGCAGGGCCCTCTCCAAGGCCAGGGGCGCGGTCAAGTCCGCCCTGACGAAGGTCCGCAACGCGGCAAGGACCCTTGGGCGCAAGCTCAAGAACTCCAAGCTGGGCAAGTCCCTGAAGAACGGAGCCTCCAAGCTCCGCGACTGGTTCAAGAAGAAGCGTGACCGGTTGCGCGAGGACAGGCGGCGGCACCAGGAACAGAAGAGGCGGGAGCAGGACCAGCGGCGCAAGAACGAGAAGTCGAAGGAGTCGAAGGAAGCGCGGCTCAAGAAGATCGTCGAGCGGATTCGCCCGCGGCTGCAGCGCATGCTGAGTGGAGGTGTCGGCCGGCTGGTCTCGAAGTCGGTCCTCCTCGGCTTGCGTGTGTGGTACCGGCTCAGCGAGCTCAGCGATACGCCCGGCAGCCCCTTCAAGATCAACGCCACGCTGAACCCGACGGAGGGCGCCGGTGAGGGAAGCCGTGCCAAGGCCGACCTGTCGGCCAGGCTGGACGAGTTCCTCAACAAGGATCCCGAGCGGCGAGCACGTCTCGAACAGGCGCTGAACATATCGACGATCGAGGACTGGCTCCTCTTCAAAGGCGCGGAGAACGCCGACCAGTTCATGATGAAGATGCGCAGGATCCTCAGGGACCTCGACAAGGCGGATCGTCGCAACACCAGGGACAAGGCCCTCGGCACCATCAGGACGGCGGAGAGCGACACGCGGGAGAAACTGCGCGCCCAGGACGCCGGCAAGGGATGGCAGCCGGATTCCGGGGAGGCTCCGGATGAAACGGTAGGCCAGGAGGAAGACGCCTTCAATCGCGTACACATGAGCGATTCCATTCAAAGGGCCAAGCCGCCCTTGGCCGGTGATCCGAGCCTTCCGCAGGGAACTGCGCGAGTCTCGTGGAATCCGAACAAGATGCGGGACAAGATCGAGTTCACGCGCAAGGCGTTGGCCCTCAAGCGGGCTGGTGAGCGAGGTCAGATCTCGAAGTTCAAGAGCAGTGCCGGGGAGATGTTCCTGGACGAGATCGACCGGCAAGTGCTGATTGCCCAGTTCGGCGAGATCGCGAAGAGAATAAAGACGCCGAAGAGCCCCAAGCAGACCACGCAAGACCCCAACCTGGCCACGCGGTTGAAGGACCTGAGCATGAAGTTCAAGCAGTTGGTGATCATTCGCGCCGACCAACTGGCGAAACCCAAGGGGCGTCCTTTCCAGAACGAGGTCAAGGATCGCCTCAAGGGCATGCAGGCCGACCACACCATCGAGCTGCAGTCCGGCGGGCGTGACATCTACGACAATTTGCGACTCATCGACAAGGGGATGAACTTGAAGATGGGGGAGCAGATCAAGACTTCCGTCAATCATCTGGACTACGGGGCCTTGTATACTTTCGACATCCAATTGTAATGACGCCACAAGGAATGTTCATGGCTTCTCATGAGGAACTCGTCGAGATTTTCGGCGAAGAGAACATCGACCGGATGCCCTACCGGAAGGCTTTGCAAGTCGGTCTGAGCGAAGAAGATGCACTCGTCGTCTCGCACGTGGGGCTTCCCCGGAATTGCGGTGCGCTGTTCACGACCAGCGTCGAGGGCAGTCCCCCGCTGTTTGCCGTGCGGAACTTCTCGGATGACGGAGCCAACCGTGCGCTTATTCTTGGTGGCCCGCGCGATGATCCGAAAATGCGCTATTTCCTGAACGTCCGTGACCGTTTCGTCGGTTTGATCGTCTTTGGGGACGAGCCTCGCGGCGAGGTGGTGAACAGCACCCTTGGTGACTTCGTGGAGTTCCTGTTCCACATCGCCCGGCGCGACGTCTCGCCCGCTCCGGCGTCGGCTGCCGAAGGGATCCACGACGCCGACCAGTTGGCAGCGGCCCTCATCGACCGGGACCCACACGCCTTCAGGGAGCCCGACACCTGGTGGTCGATCGCGCTGCAGCAGATCAGAGAACACGAAGAGGGGGCATGACCCGCTACGCCGACATACCCAGACGCATCCGCCCGGGCGCCGTCGTGGCCGACCCGGACCCCGGCTCCGCCGGTGGCCAGTCCCTGCAAGGGCTCCAGAACCGCCACGACCCACTGCTTCACAACGGACCGCGGAGAACCAGGTGCCCGAACTGACCGATGCCGAGCGACGTTATCTCGGTCTCGTCGACGAACTGAATGCAGCCCCCGGCGTCGACGTCTTCTACGAGGAGAGGGGTCCCGTCGACGAATACGTCGGCGACGCAGACGAGGCCTTCCAGTTGGTCGCCGAAGAGGTGGGGATCACCCTGGACGCCTCTCTGCGCCCCGTCTACTTGCGTTTCGACGGGCTGTCCAGCCACTGGGCCATCGAACGCCCGGACCTGTACCTGACCGGCGAATTCTCCCTCCGTCACGTCGCCGCGGCCATGATGGTCGCGGGCGTGGAGCCGGCCGTCGACGAGCCCTCGGAACAGGACGAGCGGCTCTGTGCCGAGCTGTACTCCTTCGACGAACACCCACGAGGGGGCGGCGGGACCCTGGCGGCCCTGCGTTTCCCGCAGGGTTCGACGGTCCCCGAGGTCTGGTACCACCACCTCACGCGCGGGACCTTCCGCATGGACATCGGATACCCCGAATACCTGGAGACGCTGCTGGTCACCAAGGGGACCCACGGCTGGCAGTACCTCTTCACCGACGTCCGGTTCGGCGACATCGACTTCCAGGGAGCCGCGGAGAACCTCCAGAACATGCTGCGGGTGTTCCCGGAGATCTTTCCCGGCCATGACTACTCCGGCCTCAGGGCCCGCCTGGAGGCGCGCACATGACCCGCTACGCCGACATCCCCAAACCCATACGCTCCGGCATCGTCGTGGTCGACCCGGACCACGGCACGCCCCAGCGCATCATCGTGCTGCAGTTCAATCCGGACACCCTGGAGCGCAGCATCGCCCCGCAGTCCGCCGGGGACGGCGGGGACGCGGCCGGGGGAGGAAGCGGCAACGGGGACCGCAACGAGGCGCTGCGTCTCAAGGGACCTGCCCAGGAGACCTGGAAGTTCACCGCCGAGATCGATGCGACCGACCAGCTGGAGATCGCCGCGCCCGACGGGATCCATCCGCAGCTGGCCACGCTCGAGATGCTGGTGCAGCCGACCACCGCGCAGTTGCGGGCCGCGAGCAGGCTGTCGCAGAAGGGGACCATCGAGATCAGCCCGATCGAGATGCCGTTGACGCTGTTCACCTGGGGCAGCAAGCGGGTCATGCCGGTCAGGCTCACCGAGCTGTCCGTCAACGAGTCCGCCTTCGACGTCGATCTCAATCCGATCCGGGCCTCACTCGGCATCGGCATGAAGATCCTGACCGTCAGCGACCTGCCGGCCGGACACCGCGGCGCCGACCTGTACATGGCTCACCTGGCGCAGAAGGAGCGGCTCGCGGCCGCCGCCCGCGGCGGCAGCCTGGGCGCCCTCGGCCTCGGGGGCACCGACCTCGTGACCGGCAGGGGATGAGGAGACCGTCATGGCCGACACCGAGCCCTACGAGAGCGCCCTGGACTCCATACCCGGGGCGCATCCCTACCCCCGCACCAGTCGCTACCACGACGCCGAGATCGGGGTGCACCGCCGGTCCGACGGAACCGAAGTGCGGTACACCAAACGGCGGTTGCTGCCGCCGCTCGACGCGGAGGCCGAGCCGCACACCGTCGGGGCCGGCCAGCGGCCCGACCTGCTTGCCCAGCGTTTCCTCGGCGACCCGGGACAGTGGTGGCGGATCGCCGATGCCAACCCGGTCCTCGACCCGCGGGAGCTGACGGACGAGGCGGGGCGCGTCATCGGTATTCCGCCGGCCGGCGGGTTCCCGCACGGAGAGCGGCGTGTCTGAACAGCCCGTGGGGCAGGGCCCCGTCCACATCCAGCTCCTGATGGGGCCCACGCTGGCCCGCCCCGTCCCCGTCGACGTCGCGGAGGCGCTGCTGTCCGCCCAGATCACCGCCACCGCGGGTGAGCGCAGCGGCTTCCAGTTCGCCTTCGACCTCACCAAGAACGGTCTGATCAACCAGCGGCTGCTGCCGGAGGGGTACTTCGACCCGAAGACGCGCGTCATCCTCACCGTCAGCGTCCGCGGCACCCCGGAGGTGCTGTTCGACGGGCTGATCGTGCGCCAGGAGGTCGGCGCCAGCAACATCCCCGGCCACTCCACCCTCACCGTCACCGGCGAGGACCTCACGCTGCTCATGGACCTGGAGGAGCGGACCGCCCCCTACCCCAACCTGCCCCCGTCCGAGCGCGTCCTCGCCATCCTGCGCCGCTACTCGGACTACGGCATCCGCCCGGACGTCTACACCGAGAAGGTGTCCCAGCCCCCGCACCAGGACCTGCGCGTGCACTACCAGACGGGGACGGATCTCCAGTACGTCACCGACCTGGCGAAGGCCAACGGGTACACGTTCTATCTGGAGCCCGGCCCCAACCCCGGTCAGTCCGCCGCCCGGTGGGGCCCGGAGGTCCGGCTCGGCCTGCGCCAGCACGCCCTCAACGTCAACATGGACGCCCAGTCCACCGTGGACCAGCTGACCTTCGCCTACGACGGCACCGCACGCGAGGAACCGCAGGCGCGCTGGCAGGACCCGGGCACCCGGCAGTCCACGCTGCTGCCCCAGCCGCCGATCAGCCCCCTGCGGCCGCCCCTCGGCAGGCGACCCACCCCCGCCCTCAGGCGCAAGACGCTCTCCGGCACCGCCAAGCAGCAGCGCGAGCAGGCAGAGGCCGAACTCCTCGCCAGGGCCGCGGTCTCCGCGGACGTCGTCTCGGGCTCCGGCTCGCTCGACGTCAACCGGCACGGCTACCTCCTCCAGCCGCGCCGGCTCGTCGGAGTGCGCGGCGCCGGCCGGGCCTACGACGGCGACTACTACGTCAAGTCCGTCACCCACAACCTGCGCCCGGGCTCGTTCCAGCAGAACTTCACCCTCTCCCGCGAGGGCCTGGAGGCGCGCAGCGACTACGTCCGGCCCTGACACGAACCACCGATGAACCAGGAGCAGTTCAGCATGGCGGCACCCAGCAATCGCTACCTCGGCAAGTTCCGCGGCCGGGTGGTCAGCAACGACGACCCGTTGCGCATCGGGCGGATCACGGTCGAGGTCCCCGACGTGCTCGGCGACACGCCGTCCACCTGGGCGCTGCCCTGCCTGCCGTTCACCGGACCGCAGGCGGGCCAGTTCGTGGTGCCGCCGCCCGGTGCCGGCGTATGGGTCGAGTTCGAGCAGGGGGATCCCAGCTTCCCCGTGTGGACCGGCTGCTGGTACGGCGCGGCGGAGGAGCTCCCGCCCGACGCCCGTCGTGAACTGCAGGCAGGCGCGCGGGACAAACCCGTCGTCGTGCAGACCCCGCAGGCGCACAAGATCGTGCTCAACGACACGGCCGGCGCCGAGCAGGGGATCCTCCTCCAGGCCCAGGGCGGCGCCTACATCCGCATCACCAAGGAGGCCGTGGTCATCGCCACCGGCGCGGGCGCGGAGATCGTGCTCCGCGGGAGCGAAGTCACCGTCAACAAAGGACAGTTGACCGTCCACTCCAAGCGATAGACAACGGGGGAAAGAAGTTGTCCGGGAGTCTGCTAGACGCGGGCGCCGTCATCGGCTGCCCGCACGGCGGCCGCGTCACGCCCGCCACCACACCCTCAGGCGGCCTCAGGATCCGCGGCGCCGCCGTGGCCACCACCGCCCACACCTACGTCGTCGCCGGCTGCCCGCACACTGTCGACGGCGTGCCCTCGCCGTGCGTGACGGTCCGCTGGACCGCCGCCGCCACCGGCGTCACGGCCGACGGGGTGCCCGTGCTGCTCGACACCTGTGCCGCCCAGTGCTTCAGCGCGGCCCTCGTCCCGCAGGGGCCACCCGTCGTCCAGGCCGTGCAGCGAAAGGTCACCGTCCGATGAGGCCCACGAGCCAACGCACCCGCACCGACATCGCCTTCCCCTTCCACGCCGACCGCCGAGGCCGCACCGCACACGCCCGAGCCGCCGAGCACGTCCACGACCTCGTGGAGCAGCTGCTGTTCACCAGCCCCGGCGAGCGCGTGATGCGTCCCGACTTCGGCTGCGGACTGCTCGACCTGGTCTTCGCCCCGAACACCCCCGAGCTGATCAGCACCCTCGAACTGTCCGTCCAGGCCGCACTGCAGCGCTGGCTCGGCGACCTGGTCGAGGTGGTGTCCCTCGACATCGAGAGCGGTGACGACGCCGTCCGCGTGCATCTGTCGTACCTCGTGCGCGCCACCGGCGCCGTACGCGAGGACGTCTTCGAGGGGAGGGCGGCATGAGCGCGGGCACCACCCGGCGGGACAAGGTACGAGCCGCCCAGCTCAACGGGGTCGACGCCGTCGAGGTGAGCGACGACGGGCTGCTGCTCACGGTCACCTTCCTCGGCAAGGCCCCGCACGGCCTGGGCCCCGAGAACGTCCGCGTCGACGGCGGCCGGCGCATCACCTGCATCACCGCCGTCGACGTCAGCGTCGAACGCGAGGAGGACCCGGAGCTGGACGACCGGCTCTACGTCACCCTCGACCGGGCCGGCGACACCTCCCGCTACCGGCTGTCGCTGGTGGAGACCGACCCGTACGGCCGGCCCGGCGCCGAGCCGTACCGCGGCTTCGACCAGCGCTACCACAGCGCGGAGTTCGCCTTCCGGCCCGACTGCCCGACCCCGTTCGACTGCACGGACGAGGCCGGGCACACCCCGGTCCTGCCGTCCACGCCCGTCCTCGACTACACGGCCCGCGACTACGACACCCTCCGCAAGCTGCTGCTCGACCGACTGGCGCTGACCACCCCCGACTGGGTGGAGCGCAACCCCGCCGACCTCGGCACGACGCTCGTGGAACTGCTCGCGTACACCGGCGACCAGATCAGCTACCAGCAGGACGCGGTCGCCACCGAGGCCTACCTCGACACCGCACGCCGCCGGGTGTCCGTGCGCCGGCACGTCCGGCTCATCGACTACGCGATGCACGACGGCTGCAACGCCCGCGCGTATGTGACGGTCGAGACCGCCGCCGACCACACCCTGGCGCCCGGCACCTACCGCTTCGCCTCCGTCGACGTACGCACCCTCGACCCGCACGACCGCCCCGGGCCCGGCACCGTCATCGACGAGAACGACCTCGGCGACCTGGACGAACGCGGCTCCGTGGAGGTCTTCGAACCCGTCGTGCCCGCCGAAGCGCTGCGGCTGCTGCTCGCGCACAACGCGATCCGGCTGTGGACCTGGGGCGGCGAGGTGTGCGCCCTGCCCGCGGGGGCCACCACCGCCACCCTGCGCGACGCGTGGGCCGATCCCGAGACCTGCGGGGAGCGCCGGCTGGACCTGAAGCCGGGCGATGTGCTGGTCCTGGAGGAGGTCAGGGGCCCGCGCACCGGCACCCCGGGCGACGCCGACCCCGCCCACCGCCAGGCCGTCCGCCTGACCTCCGTCACCCCGGGCCTGGACCGCGTCGAGGACCAGCCGGTCCTGGAGGTCACCTGGGCCGCTGAGGACGCCCTGCGCAGCCCGTTCTGCCTCATCACCCGGGGCGGACGCGACTGCCTGCCCGTCGAGGACGTCACCCTCGCCCGCGGCAACACCGTCCTCGTCGACCACGGCCGCTCCGGCCCGGCCGAGACGGTGACCGTGCCACCGGTACCCGCCGTCGTCGCCCCCTGCGACCCGCCGGACTTCGGCTGCTACGACCGTACGGAGGGCAACGCGCCCGCCCGGCTCGTCAACTCCCTGACGGACCGGGCCGAGAGCGGCGAGGTGCTCACCCCCGACGACGTCCGCGAGCTGTTCGAGGTCGTGGGGGAGCGGGCCACCGTACGCGCCGGACTCGGGCTGGAACGAGCCGGGCAGCGGCACGTGCGTGTAGTGCCCGGCACCGCGTACGCCCAGGCCGCAGCCCTGCGCACCCTGCTCGCGCAGTCGGTCTACCCGGGCATCGCGCCCCGTTTCCGTCCCGTCCTCGGCCGGGCGCCGGTCACCCAGGCCGTGCCGTTCCCCGACCAGGGCACCGTCGCCGCCGGGCAGGCCGCGCGTCTCGCCGCCGTCCCGGACCGGGCCCGGCAGCGACTCGTCGAGCTGTGGCGCAGCGCCCGTGACCGCGACGGACTCGGCGAGGAGGAGATCGCCGAACTCGCCGTGATCTACGGCCTGAAGACGCTGGAACGGCTGGAACTGCGCCGCCATCCGGTCCGCGCCCTGCGCGAACTCCTGCACCGGTCGGACCAGTTGCTCGACGCCAAGCTGCGCCGGATCGAGATCCTCACCGCCAGGGCCCGTGCGGGCACGGTCCTCGACGGCCACATCGCCTGGGAGATCGCGCACAGCTGGGGTCCGTCCTACGCGGCCGGCCTCCACCCCGACGAGCCTGTCCTGCGCGGCCCGGCGACCGCCGCCCTCACCCAGGACCCGCGCCGCGCCCTGCCCGCCGTACGCCTGCACGACGCGGGCCTGGTCTGGGAGCCGCGCCGCGACCTGCTGGAGAGCACCTTGCGCGACCGGCACTTCGTCGGCGAACTCGAGGACGACGGCCGTCTCGCCCTGCGCTTCGGCGACGGACGGCACGGTGCACGGCCGACGCCCGGGGCACGCCTGACGGTGCGCCACCGGCTGGGCGGCGGCGCCGCCGGCAACGTCGGCGCCGAGGCCATCAACCACCTGGTCGTCGAGACGGGGTGCGAGGCACCCGCCGCCGCGGTCCGCAACCCGCTGCCCGCCACCGGCGGCACCGAACCCGAACCCGTCGAGCAGGTACGCCAGTTGGCCCCGCTCGATCTGCGCCGCACCCGGCTGCGTGCGGTCACCGCCGAGGACTACGCGGCCCTCGCCTCCGCCCTGCCGGGAGTCCAGCGGGCCGCCGCCGAGATCCGCTGGACCGGCAGCGGCCAGGAGGCACACGTCGCGATCGACGCCTACGGCGGCGCGGACCCGGACCCGGACGCGGCGCTGCTCGGCTCGGTGGCCGAGGCCCTGGAGACGTACCGGCGCATCGGCCACGAGCTGGTGGTGGGTGCCGCCCGTCTCGTACCGCTCGAGATCGCGCTGCGCGTGTGCGCCCGCCCCGGCCATCAGCACGGGCAGATCCTCGCCGAGCTGTACCGCGTCCTGGGCAGCGGCCGGCTGCCGGGCGGGCGGCTCGGATTCTTCCACCCGGACGCACTGACCTTCGGCGAGCCGGTCCGGCTGAGCCGGCTGGTCGCCGTCGCCGCGGCCGTCCCGGGTGTGGAGAGCGTCGAGGTGACCCGGCTGCGGCGGCTGTTCGAACAGGACCGAGGAGAGAGGGAGGACGGCGTGCTGCGGCTCGGCCCGCTGGAGATCGCCACCTGCGACAACGACCCCGACCGGCCCGAACAGGGCCGGCTGGACATATCCCTGGGAGGCGCCCGATGAGCCAGGCCTGCACCTGCGGCGGCGCGTGCGGCGATCACGGCGAACGCCTTGCTCCCGCGCCGCTGCACAACCCACCCGGCCGCACCGCCCTCGACTACCGCGTCGGCGAGTACGGTTCCTTCCTCGCCGCCCTCCTCGACCGGCTCGCCTCGCCCGCGTACCCCGCCCTCGCCCACCTGACCGTCCGCACCCCCGACGATCCGGCGATCGGCCTGCTCGACGCCACCGCCGTCCTCGGCGACCTGCTCACCTTCCACTCCGAGCGGATCGCCGACGAGGCCTACCTCCGCACGGCCGATGAGCACCGGTCCCTGGTGCTGCTGGGCCGGCTCGTCGGACACCGGCCGCGCCCCGGGGTGGCGGCCGGCACCCACCTGGCCTACACCCTCGAACGCGACCCGCGCGCCGAGACCCTGCCCGTGCTGATCCCGCGCGGAGCGCGCAGCCACAGTGTGCCCGCCTCCGCCGACGAGCAGTCGCTGACCTTCGAGACCGCCCGGGACCTCACCGCCCGCTGGGACTGGAACGAACTGGCGGTACGGCGCCGCCGCCCCTCCCTGCTCACCCCCGAGGACCTCGACCGCCGCTGTGAACTGTTCGTCGAGGGCACCGCGAACTCCCTCCAGACCGGCGACCAGCTCCTCTTCGTCTTCGGGGAGCAGGCGGGCGGCGAGCGCAGGCTGCTGCCCGTCGCCGGCGTCCGGATCGACCGCGAGGAGGAGGTCACCGCCCTCTCGCTGCCCAAGTCGGCCCCGCCCACGCTCAAGGAGCTGGTGGACGAGGTGCGGCGCTGGACCGCGGAGCCGTCCGCACCGGGCGAGCCGGGCGACGAGCCGCCCACGCCCGAGGTCCCCAACCCGCGCCCGGTCAGCCGCCTGATCGAGGACTTCGACGACCAGGTGCTCGCTTCGCTGCGCGCCGGCCTGGACGGCATCAAGACCCCCGAGAGCCTTGCCGCCCTCCTCGGCGAGCCCGTCGCCCGGCTGCGCGAGGCCGAGGTGCTGGCCGAGCCCTACGCGGACGTGGCGGCGTGGTTCGAGCAGCTGGAGGCGGTGCTGGCGGAACTCGCCGAGCGGGCACGGGAGCTGGCACCGGCCCAGCCCGCGCAGACCGGCCCTGCCCGGAAGGCCGCCGCCCCGCCCGATGCGCGCCAGGCCGCCCTCCAGGCCCTGTCCACCGTGCTGCCCGCCCTGCGCACCGCCGCCCCCGCCCCCCGGCCGGGCGCCCGGGTCCAGCGCCCCGGCACCGACACCGCCCGCCTCCTGTCCGCGCTCAACCCCGGCCTCGGCAGCCTCTACCCGGCCTGGCGCACGGCTGCCGCACCCGGCGCCCCACAGCTGCTGCGCGAGCTGCTCGCGATGCGCGTCACCGCCGCACCCTTCGGCGCCACCGCCCCGCTCAAGCCCGTCCAGGACGAACGGGGACGGGTCATCCGCACCGCCGACTGGCCGCTGACGGGCGCGGTGCTGGCGAGCATGCGCGTGGTGTACGACCCCGCGGGCAAGGTCCCGGTCCGGGCGGAGTTCCAGTACGTCGAGGGCAGCAGCAGCGACCAGCGTGCCGAGAACCTGCCCGTCGCCCAGCAGGTCACCTTCCCCTTGGGCCCGGGCCAGGTCGACCTGTCGACCCGGTCCGCCCAGGACCGCGAGCTGAGCTGGCTCGCCCGCCGTCCGGCCGCCGCCGAGGAACCCGGCGTCACCGCCCGCTTCCACTCCGGACTGCCCGAGCGCAGCCTGTTCGTCTCCCGCCCGGAGGACGACGGTCAGGTGCACGTCGGCATCCACAACGGCACGGCCCAGGAGGTCCCCCTGCGGCCCGGCGAGACCAAGCAGTTCACCCATGGCGAGTACCAGGTGAGCGTCAGGTACACGGTGGGCAGCACCGAGCCCAACGTCGAGATCGTCATCGCCAGCCGGCCCGAGCCCCTCAACCGTCGTGTCCTGCAGCTGGACAGCGTGCACGACGGCATCACCGTGGGAAGCTGGGTGGCCGTCCAGCGGCCCGGCAAGGGCAGCGCCGTGCCCGGCGACGCCAAGCTGGCCTTCGTCACCACCCAGGTCGTGGCCGCCCGCACGGCGGCGTACTCCAACTACGGCATCACCGGGCGCGGCACCGAACTCACCCTCGCGGACCCCTGGCTGGACGAGTTCGACGTCCTGCTCTCCCACATCCGCGACACCACCGTGCAGGCGGCGGGCGAACCGTTGCGCCCGGCCGACGAGCCGCTCGGCGAGGACGTGCACGGCAACGAGATCGAACTCGCCGTGTTGTACGACGGGTTGCGCCCCGGCCGCACACTCATCGTGAGCGGCGCGCGCGCCGACGTCCCGGGCACGGCCGGCGTCACCGCCACCGAGGTGGTCACCATCGCGGCCGCCGACCCGGCCGTCGACCCCCGGCTCCCCGGCGACCACGTCCACACCCGGCTCGTCCTCACCACCGACCTCATCCACCGCTACCGCCGGGCCACCGTCCGCATCCTCGGCAACGTCGTCGAGGCCACCCACGGCGAGAGCCGCGAGGAGGCCATCGGCAGCGGGGACTCCGACCGCGTCAACCAGACCTTCGCCCTCTGGCAGTCCCCCCTGACCTGGCTCGCCGCCGACAACCCCCTCGGCGCCACACCGGTCCTGGAGATCCGCGTCGACGGCGTGCTCTGGCACGAGGTCGACAGCCTCGCCGGGCGCGGTGCCACCGAGCGCGTGTACATCACCGGCACCGCCTCCGACGGCCGCACGACCGTGACCTTCGGCGACGGCGTCCACGGCGCCCGGCTGCCCAGCGGGCACGAGAACGTCCGGGCCCGCTACCGCTTCGGCACCGGCAAGGCCGCCAACGTCCCCGCCGACCGGATCACCCAGCCCCTCACCCGGCCGCTCGGCGTCACTGCGGTCACCAACCCGCGCCCGGCGACCGGCGGCGCCGACGCGGACGGGCCCGGCCTCACCCGCCGTACGATCCCGCTCGCGGTCTCCGCCCTGGACCGGCTGGTCTCCCCGGCCGACTACGAGGACTTCGCCCGCTCACGCGCCGGCATCGGCCGGGCGACGGCCCGCGAACTCTTCGACGGACGACGGCGCGTGCTGCACGTGACGGTCGCCGGCACCGACGACGTACCGCTCGCCGAGGACAACCTGCGGCCGCTGTGCGCGGCACTGACCGAGTACGGCGACCCGAACCTGCAGGTCAGCGTGGACGAGCGTGAACTCGTCCTGCTGCTGATCGCCGCCAGGGTGAAGCCGGCCCCGGACCACGCCTGGGAGACCGTCGAACCCAGGCTGCGCCAGGCGCTGCTGCTCCGCCTCGGCTACGAGGGACGGGAACTGGCGCAGTCCGCCCGCCTGTCCGACGTCCTCGCCACCGCGCACACCGTGCCCGGCGTCGACTACGTGGACGTCGACGTCTTCACCGGCGTCCCCGCCACCGCCACCCCGGAACAGCTGACGGCGCTGCTCGCGGGTCCCGGCACACCGAGGGCGTCCGTCCCCGCGCACCCGGCGGCGTACGAGGAGAAGACCCACACGGTCCGCGACCCGCACGGCGAGACCCTGTCGTCCGTCTGCGCCCGGTACGGCCTCCCGCTCGCCGAACTCCTGCGCCTGAACCCCGACATCACCGACACCCGGCGCCTGGACAACGGCCGGACGGTGTTCGTCTTCCGCGGCATCCGCCCCGCCCAGCTCACCATGCTGTCGGCGCGCGCCGCGGACACCCTGATACTGACGGAGGTCAAGTGATGGCCGCGAAGCCGACGGATGCCGAGTGGGAGACGCCGGCCGCGGTGGTCCCGAGGGAGCCCGACGGGCTCGCCGAGCTGCTGCCCCGCTGGCACCGACTGCGCGACGCCGAGGAGGGCGAACCGCTGCGGGCCCTGCTCGCGGTGATCACCGAACAGCTCGACCGGGTCCGCGACGGCGTCCAGCAGGGCTACGAGGACCTGTTCGTGGAGACCGCCGCGCCCTGGGTGCTGCCGTACCTCGGCGACCTGGTCGGCTACCGCACCCTGCCGGGCTACGAGCGGGTCCTCACCAACGGCCTGCACGGCGGCGGCCGGGAGGCGCTCGCCGAGGCCGTCGCCCCGCGCCGGGACGTGGCGGCCACGGTCGCGGGCCGGCGCCGCAAGGGCACCCTCCACCTCCTGGAGGAGCTGGCCGGGCAGGTGGCCGACTGGCCCGCCCGCGCCGTCGAGCTGTCCCGGCACGTCGCCCACACCCAGCCGGTCAAGCTGTACGGCACCGGCCGGCGCGGGGACCGCGGGCGTCTGCTCGACCTGCGGGACGGCAGCGCGCTCGCCCTCGCGGGCGGCCCCTTCGAGGAGACGGCCCGAACGGTCGACGTGCGACGCGCCAACTCCGTGAGGAAACAGGGTGGTTGGACTCCGGCCGGGGTGGGCCTCTTCGTCTGGCGGCTGAAGCCGTACTCCCTGACCGCGTCCCCGGCCTACTGCATCGACCGCGCCCGGAACCTGTACACCTTCTCGATCCTGGGCAACGACACCCCCCTGGTCACCCAGCCGGTCCCGGAGCCCTCACCCGCCCTCCCCCACTCTCGACCTCGCGCGAGCGGGGGGACCCCCACCGCGGTCGTCGACAATGTCCCGGCGTTCATCACCCGCCGTCTGCTGCACGACCGGCTCGCCGACTACTACGGCCCCGGCAAGAGCCTCGTCATCCGGCGCGACGGCGAGGACCGGCCCGTGCCGCCCGCCGACATCGTCGTCGCCGACCTGTCCGACTGGCGCTATCGGCCGGGGCGCGGGCAGATCGCCGTCGACCCGGAGCTGGGCCGCATCGCGTTCGGGTCCCGCTCCGCGCCCCGGCAGGGCGTGTGGGTCGACTACCACCACGCGTTCGGAGCGGACACGGGCGGCGGCGAGTACCCGCGCCCCGACCGCGGGCCCCGACCGGACGCCGAGATCTACCGCGTCGGTCCCGGACAGCCGTACCAGCGGATCATGGACGCCTACCGGGCCTGGCAGGACGAGTGCAGCCCGGGCCACACCGGCATCATCGAGATCACCCACAGCGGCGCCCACCAGGAGCAGCTGGACTTCGACCTCGACCCCGGCGACCGCCTCGAACTGCGGGCAGCCGAGGGCACCCGGCCGGTGATCCGGCTGCTGGACTGGTACAGCAACCGCCCGGACGCCCTCAACATCCGTGCGGTGCCGGGCGACTGCGCTCCGCACGAGCGACCGCGGATCGTCCTCGACGGACTCCTCGTCGCCGGACGCGGCATCAACGTCACCGGCCCGATGGGAGCGGTCGTCGTCCGCCACTCCACGCTCGTACCCGGCTGGTCGCTGGAGCCCGAGTGCGAGCCGCACTCGCCCGAGGAGCCCAGCATCGTCCTGGAACGCACCACCGCCTGCCTCCAGATCGAGCACAGCATCCTCGGCACCATCGAGGTCATCGGTGACGAAGTGGGCGAGGACCCGCTCGACATCCATCTGCGCGACAGCGTCCTGGACGCCACCGGCGACGACCGCGCGGCCCTCTCCGCCCCCGACTGCCGCCACGCCCACGCCGTCCTGCACGCGCACCGCACCACCGTCATCGGCGAGGTGCACACTCACGCGGTGGAGACCGCCGAGAACTCGGTCTTCACCGGCAGGCTCCACGTGGCCCGTCGCGGCATCGGCTGCCTGCGGTACTGCTACGTCCCGCCCGGCTCGCGCACCCCGCGGCGCCACCGCTGCCAGCCGGACCTCGCGGGCCACGGACAGAGGGACCGCGTAAGGCCGCTGTTCTCCTCGACGCGCTACGGAACGCCCTGGTACGGCCAGTTGGCGGACGGTTGTGCCGAGGAGATCCGGCGCGGCGCGGACGACGGCGCCGAACTCGGAGCCTTCCACGACCTGTACCGGCCGCAGCGAGAGGACGGACTCAGGGCGCGGCTCGCCGAGTACACGCCCGCGGGCGCGGACGCCGGGATCTTCTTCGTGACATGACGGGATCTTCTTCGTGACGTGACGGGATCTTCTTCGTGACGTGACGGGATCTTCTTCGTGACGTGACGGGATCTTCTTCGTGACGTGACGGGATCTTCTTCGTGACGTGAGCAGCGCCGCCCACCGGACCACCCGCAGACTTCCGAACCAGGGGGACCCCCTTCATGCACGCCGATCTCTCGCGCTCCACCTTCCGCCCTCAGCGGCACTACTCCGCGGTCATCGCCCAGCAGGGCCGCGTCCAGCTGGACGCGGACCTCAACGAGCAGGCCGCCATCCAGCTCCACCAGGCCCGCACCCTCGCCGCCGACCTGATCGGACGGCACGGGGGACCCGGCGGACAACCCGGCCGCGTCCCCGGCTTCCGCATCGAGTACGTGGGCGGCAAGCTCGACATCGACACCCTGTACATCCACGGCGGCCGCTACTACGTCGACGGCATCCTGTGCGACGCCGACCGCCCGGCGCCCGGCATCCCCGTACTGGACGAGGGCGCCGAGGAGCCCCAGCAGACCGCCGGGACGGACGCCTACTGGGACTACTGGAACCAGCCCGACGGCTTCCGCGACCCGGAGAACCCCGCCGACCGGCTTCCCTCGCCCGCCCAGTCGCCCTTCGTCGTCTACCTCAAGGTGTGGGAGCGGGCGGTCTCCGCGGCCGAGGACCCGGCCCTGCGCGAGGTCGCCCTCGGTGCCGCCCTGCCCGACACCGCCGTGCGGGCCAAGGTCGTCTGGCAGGTGCTGCCGCTGTCCCTCACCGCGCTGGACATCGAGGACGGCGAACCGTCCGCGCAGGCCGTCCGGGACGCCTTCGAGAAGTGGGCCACGGCCCAGGCGGCGCCCTCCGCCCGGCTCGCCGCGCGCAGCGAACGGCCCGAGCACGCCGACGAGGACCCCTGCCTGGTCCGGCCCGACGCCCATTACCGGGGCCCGGAGAACCAGCTGTACCGGGTGGAGATCCACGCGGGCGGCGAGGCGAAGGACGCCACCTTCAAGTGGTCACGGGAGAACGGCTCCGTGGTCTTCCCGGTGGACGAACTCGACGGCACCTGGGTGCAGTTGGCCAACCTCGGCTTCGACGGCAAACTCGATCTGGAGGTCGGCGACCACGTCGAGTTCACCGACACGGCCTACGCCTCGCGGCTCGAACCCCTGCCCCTGCTGCGGGTCGAGGAACTGGACCTGCCCGGCCGCCGGGTCCGCCTGTCCGCCGAGCCGGACCCGCACGTCGGACGGCTGCCGCACCTGCACCCCTTCCTGCGCCGCTGGGACCACCACGAGGGGCTCCGGCGCAAAGGCCGTACGGCGGCTCTGAAGGGCGGCGCCGTGCCCGTCACCGAGGGGGAGTGGCTGCCGCTGGAGGACGGTGTCGAGGTCTACTTCGCCAAGGGCGGCGGCTACCGCACCGGCGACCACTGGCTGATCCCGGCCCGCACCTCCACCGGAAGCGTCGAATGGCCGGCCGACGCCGCGCGCCGCCCGCTGCTCCAGTCCCCGGCCGGCATCGACCGGCACTTCGCGCCGCTGGCCCTGGTGCAGGGCGAGGGCAGCACCGTCGACCTGCGGTTCGCCTTCGGCCCGCTCGGCACGGACATCCCCGCGGCCGACCAGGGCGCCCTCGACGCCGAGGCGCTGGCCGCGCGCGAGGAGCAGGCGGCCGAGGCCGACCCCTCCGGCGGCCGTTCGCAGACCACAGCGGCGGCGGAGGCCGCCGTGGAAGGAGACGACTGATGGCTCAGCCGATGAGCGGGCAGAAGCTGCTGGAGGTCCTGCGCGCCGAGGGACTGACCGTCCACGAGGTGCGCGACTGGCGTCACCACAACCGCAACACCAAGGGCCCCTGGGGCCCGGTGAACGGCGTCATGATCCACCACACGGTCACCTCGGGCACCGAGAACTCCGTGAACATCTGCTACAACGGCTACTCCGGTCTGCCGGGCCCCCTGTGCCACGGCGTGATCGACAAGCAGGGCCACGTCCACCTCGTCGGCAACGGCCGTGCCAACCACGCGGGCCTCGGCGACAGCGACGTGCTGCGGGCGGTGGTCAACGAGACGAAGCTGCCGCACGACAACCAGGCCGATGTCGACGGCAACCGGCACTTCTACGGCTTTGAGTGCATCAACCTCGGCGACGGCAAGGACCCCTGGCCCGAGGCGCAGAAGGAGGCCATCGAGAAGGTCTCCGCCGCGATCTGCCGGTACCACGGCTGGTCGGAACGCTCGGTGATCGGACACAAGGAGTGGCAGCCGGGCAAGCAGGACCCGCGCGGCTTCACCATGGACGGAATGCGCAAGCGCATAGCCGACCGGCTCGCCGGCAAGGGCGGCGGCAAGGACCCGGGGGACCCGGATCCCAAGCCCGTGCCCAAGCCGAAGTACGCGCCGTTCCCGGGCAGCGGGTTCTTCCACATCGGACAGAAGTCGCCGCTCGTCACCGCCATGGGCCGCCGGCTGGTCGCCGAGGGCTGCGGGCACTACGAGGAGGGGCCGAGCCCCGAATGGACCGAGGCCGACCGCAGGTCCTACGCCGCCTGGCAGCACAAGCTCGGCTTCAAGGGCAAGGACGCGGACGGCATCCCCGGCAAGACCAGCTGGGACCGGCTGAAGGTGCCGTCGGACGGCTGAACGGGCAGACCGTCGGACGGCTGAACCGGCAGACATCTCGGACGGCTGAACGGGAAGGGTGTCGGAACCGGGAAAGGCGTCTGAGGGGGAGGGCGTCAGCGCCGCTCGGCGCCCTTCTCCTCCTGCTCCTTGTGCAGCTTCTTGATCCGCACCGCTTCCTTGCGGACCTCCGCCTGGGTGGCGCGCTCCTTCTCCAGCCACTCGGGCCGCTCCTGCTTGAGCGCCTCGATCTGCTCGGTGGTCAGCGGCTCGGTGACCCCGCCGCGGGCGAGGCCGGCGATGGACACGCCGAGCTTCGCGGCGACCACCGGACGCGGGTGGGGGCCGTTCGCTCGCAGCTCGCGCAGCCACTCGGGCGGATTGGCCTGCAGCTCGTTCAGCTCGGCGCGCGTGACCACGCCCTCCTGGAACTCGGCAGGGGTGGCGGGGAGGTACACACCCAGCTTCTTCGCCGCGGTCGCGGGCTTCATCGTCTGGGTGCTCTGCTGCGAACTCATGAGGTCAAGGGTATCGGCCGTGTGCCGGACGGCCGACCACGGCCGGTAACCTGGCCTGGTGACAGGCTCGCAGGAAACACCGTCGTTCCGGCTCGCGTACGTCCCCGGAGCGACGCCCGCCAAGTGGGCGCGGATCTGGAACGAGCGTCTGCCCGACGTCCCGCTCACCCTCCTCCAGGTGCCCAGCGGCGAGGCGCCCGGGATGCTGCGCGCGGGCGAGGCCGACGCGGGGCTCGTTCGGCTGCCGGTCGACCGTACGTTCTTCAGCGCGATCCCTCTCTACACCGAGACCACGGTGGTCGTCGTCCCCAAGGACCACCTGATCACCGCGGCGGAGGAGGTGACCCTGGCCGACCTCGCCGACGAGGTGCTCTTCCACCCCCTGGACGACGTCTTCGACTGGGACAGCCCGCCCGGCGAGCCCTCCTTCGAGCGCCCGGCGACGACGCCGGACGCCGTCGAGCTGGTGGCGGCGGGCGTCGGCCTGCTGATCGTGCCGCAGTCCCTGGCCCGCCTGTACCACCGCAGGGACCTCACCTACCGTCCGGTCGTCGACGCCCCCCGGTCGAGCATCGCCCTGTCCTGGCCGGAGGAAGCCACCACCGACCTGGTGGAGGACTTCATCGGAATCGTCCGCGGCCGCACCGTCAACAGCACACGGGGCCGTACGGGGACGAAGGCCGAGGCCGAGCAGAAGCGTCCGGACAAGCAGGGCGGTACCCGCCAGAAGCAGGCGGCCGCGAAGTCGACGGGCGGCAAGCCCGCGGGCCGTACCTCGCGCGGCCGCACCGGCTCGGGGGGCGGCGCCAAGCCGGCGAAGCGGGGGAAGCCGCGCCGGAGGTCATGACCTCTCAGGGACGGTACCGGCGACCGTGACCACTCGGGGACGGCGCCGACGACTGTGTTCCCGCGGGGTCGGCTCCGGCGATCGCGCCCCCTCGCCGGGACGGCGCCGGCGACTGTGACCTCCCGGGGGCGGTGACCGTGACCTCTCAGGGACGGTACCGGCCACCGTGGCCCCGCGGGGACGGTGTCGGCGATCGTGCCCCCGTCAGGATCCCGGCCGGACCGGCTCCTCCGTCCCGCCCTCCTCGGAACCGTGCCGGACCGTCGCCGCGGCGGCCTCCGGCTCCGGATGCACCTGGCGCTCCCGCAGGTCCGCCACCGCCAGCACCAGCGCGATCATGATGATCCCCGCGGCGGTGAGCAGCCCCAGCTGAATCGCCGTGACGGAGCCGCCGTGGTTGGCCTGGTGCGCGAAGTACACCGCGCCCACCACGGCGATCCCGGCCGCCGAGCCGATGCGCTGGCCCGTTTGCAGCACTCCGCCGGCCGCACCGGCACGGCGCACGGGAACACGGGTGAGGGTGAGGGTCGTGTTGGGGGAGACCGTGATGCCCGAGCCGATCCCCCCGATGACCATCGGCAGTGCCGTGGCCCACCCGACGCTCTGCAAGGGCACCAGCTGGACCGCCACGACCGCCCCGAGCAGCCCCACCGCCACCCCGCTCAGACCGATGACGACGAGCTTGCGGCCGTACCGCACCACCAGCCGGCCCCCGATGGCGGCGCCGACCGCCGAGGCGGCCGCGAAGGGCAGGACCGTGAGCCCTGCCGTCAGTGCGCTGTAGCCGACCGTGTTCTGCAGGAACAGCGTGTAGACGAAGAAGACCGTGGTGAAGCCCGCGAAGTAGGTCAGGCTGATCAGGGAGCCGAGCGTGAAGGACCGCAGCGAGAACAGATCCAGGTCGACCAGCGGTGCCCGCCCGCGCCGCCCCTGGAGCCGCTCCCACCCCCAGAACGCGGCCAGCAGCAGCGCGGCCACCGGCATCAGCGCCCACTTCAGCCGCCCGGTCCACTGCTGCTCCTGGACCAGGGGCAGCATGAGCGCGAGCACGGCCGAGCCGAGGAGCAGCACCCCGAACAGGTCGAACTCCTCGCGCCGGCCCGTGGACGCCGGGAAGCGGGGCAGCAGCCGCAGCCCCGCGGCGAGGGTGGCCACCCCGATGGGCAGGTTGACGAAGAACACCCAGCGCCAGCCGTCGTCGGTGCCGACGGCGTCGATCAGCAGACCGCCCGCCAGCGGGCCCACCGCCGTCGAGACCCCGATGACGCTGCCGAGCAGGCCGAAGGCCTTGGCCCGCTCGGCGCCCTGGAACATCTGCTGGATGAGCCCCGAGGTCTGCGGTGCGACCATGCCCGCCGCCGTGCCCTGGATCAGCCGGAACAGCACCAGCCAGGAGGCGCTGGGGGCGAGCCCGCACGCCGCCGAGGCCAGCGTGAACACGGCGAGCCCGAACAGGAAGGCCTGGCGTCGCCCGCGCATGTCGCCGAGCCGGCCGGCCGGGACGAGCGCAAGGCCGAAGGTGAGGGCGTACCCGGACACCACCCATGACTGGGCGGCCTCGGACGCGCCGAGCCCGTGCTCCATCGAGGGGAGCGCCACGTTCACGATCGAGGTGTCGAGCAGCGAGATGAAGCCCGCCGTCAGACAGACCCCGAGCGCCTTCCACCGCCGTACGTCGGGGGTGGGCCGGGCCTGGACTGTGGTCATGGGGTCACGCTAAGCAGCCACCCGCCTCAACGCACGGAATGAGCGCTTCCGCGCGCGTCGTGGCCGGTCAGCCGCCCGGCCGACAGGGAAGGGACGCAGGGGCGTCAACGGGTCCGACGGGTGGGGGAGTTGGTCAGACGGAGGTGGCCGCAGCCATGAGCCAGGCGTACGCCGACTGCGCCGTGAACTCCGTCTGGCCGCCCCGCAGCAGCAGCGCCGCCGTGGCGAACCCGGGCGCGTCCGCCTGGGCGGCGACGTACGGGATCGCGATGCAGCGCATTCCGGCCGCGTGTGCTGCGGCCGCGCCCGGTGCCGCGTCCTCCAGGACCACGCAGTCGGCCGGGTCCGCGCCGAGCCTGCGGGCCGCCTCCAGGAAGACGTCGGGGGCGGGCTTGCCGTGGTCCACCTCGTCGGCCGAGACGGCGGTGCGCAGAAAGGCGTCCAGGCCGGTCCCCGCGAGGATGGCCGCCATGGCCTCGGGGGAGGAGCCGGAGGCCACCGCGAGCGGGACGCCCTCGGCGGCCAGCAGTTCCACGAACTTCCGCATCTCGGGGTACGCGGGCGTGCGGGTGCGGGCCAGCTCCAGATAGCGCCGGTTCGTCACGTCGAGCAGCTCGTCCACGGGGGCGCCGAGGCCGTAGCGCTCCCGCCAGATCCCGACCGTCTCCCGGGTGCTGATCCCGACGTAGCTCTCGTGCTCCGCCCAGGTGAAGTCCGGGACGCCGTGCTCGGCCAGGGCTTGCCGGCTCGCCTCGTAGTAGTTCGGCTCGCTGTCCACCAGCGTTCCGTCGAGATCGAAGATGACCGCAAGAGTGCCGAGCGTGCTCATGCCGTCCAGGATGCCAAGGGTCAGGCGCGGGCTGCCCGCCCGAGTGACTCGACCAGGGGCAGCAGCCGGTGCGGCACGCGCTCGCGCAGGGCCACCTCGGTGCGGGTGCGCACCACGCCCGGCAGGCTGATCAGCTTCTGGATCACGTCCTCCAGATGGGCGTTGTCCCGCCCCACCACCCGGGCGAGCAGATCCCCGCCGCCGGTGATCGAGAACGCCTCCACGATCTCCGGCACGGCGGCCAGCGCGTCCCCGACGTCGTCCAGATGGCCCTGGGTGACCTCGATGTGCACGAACGCGAGCACCGGGTGGCCGAGCGCCGCGGGGGACAGCGAGGGGCCCGTGCCGGTGATCACGCCGTCCCGTTCCATGCGGTCCATACGGGCCTGCAGCGTGCCCCGGGCGACGCCCAGGATGCGGGCGTACTCGCGCACGCTGGTGCGCGGCTGCTCCAGCAGCAGCCGCAGGATGCGGGTGTCGAGCTCGTCCACGGTCATGGCGTACGACTGTACCAATGGCCCAATCGGGCGACGCCCCTGCATGCCACCCGACCTGGGCCATTGGCCTCCGGGCCCTCGTCGGGGCAAAGGAAGCCATGGGCCATTGGCCCAGTGATACGGGCAACACTTGAGCCATCGACCGCTGTGATGCTCTCATGGACACGTCGATGGCGCTGCGGATCCCCGCGGCGCCTTTTGTGTGCAGGTCGTCCAGGTGTTCTCAGGATTCCTCGCGGGAGGGGTAGCAGTGCTGAAGAGGGTGTTCGTGGCGCCGGACCCGGGGCGGGCGCGGCTGCGTTTCGCCGCGCGGGCCGTCCTCGGCATCGGGCTCGCCGTCGTGGTGTGCGGGCTCGCGGGACACTCCCTCCCCGGTGCGGTCACCGGCGGTCTCGCCGCGCTGCTCGCCCTGTTCACCGTCGCCGACGCCACCGTGCGCGGGCAGGCGGTCACGACCGCGCTGCTGCCCGCCGTCGGCCTGCCCGTGCTCGCCGTCGCCGCCGAGCTGCACGACCACCCGGTGGTGCGGGACCTGGCGTTCCTCGCGGTGGTCGGCGCGGGCGTGTACGCCCGACGCTGGGGCCCGCGCGGGCACAGCCTGGGCGTGTTCGCCTTCATGACCTTCTTCGTCGCCCAGTTCCTGCACGCCGCCCCCGGACAGCTCCCGGAGCTGTACGCGGCCGTCCTGCTGTCCGTGATCAGCGCGGCCGTGGTGCGCTTCGGCCTGTGGTGCTACGAGCGTCGGCTGCCCCCGGCCGCCGTACCCGCACCGCCCGCCGGCACCGGGCTCGCCCGCGTGACCACCCGGCAGGCGGTCCAGGCGGTCTCGGGCACGGGGTTCGCGCTGGTCGTGGGCCAGTTGGTGTCCGGACAGCGCTGGTACTGGGCCGTGGGCGCCACCTGGTGGGTCTTCGTCAACACCGCCTCGCGCGGCGAGACGCTGGTGCGCGGCTTCCGGCGGGTCCTCGGCACCGTGATCGGCATCGGCCTCGGCCTGCTCGTCGCCGTCCCCGTGCACGGTGCGCCGGTCCCCACCGCCGTCCTCGTCGCGGTCGCCGTGTTCGGCATCTTCTACACGGCCGCCGTCTCCTACACCTGGATGATGCTCTGGGTGACCCTGCTCGCCGAGCTGCTCTACGGCCTGCTCGGTGTCCTCAGCCCCGGCCTGCTCGCCCTGCGTCTCACCGAGACCGCCGTCGGCGCCCTCGGCGCGGTGCTCGCCGTGCTGTTCGTGCTGCCCGTCACCACCCACGCCGCCACCGACGCCTGGATCCAGCGCGCCCTGCGCTGCGTGCACGACTGCACCGCCGAAGCCGCCGCGCGCCTGGCCGGCTCCACCGGCGCCGACCCTGCGCCGCGCGTGGCCGAGCTGGAGCGGCTGCTCGGCCGGGTCCGGCTCTCGGTCGCCCCGCTGGTCCACCCGCTGAACCCGATGCTCGGACGCAAGCGGCGCGCCCGCCGGGTCCTCGCCCTCCTCGACGACTGCGCCCGCGAGGTCCGCGGGCTGGTCGCCGTTGCCGCGGACCCCGAGGCCTCCCACGACGCCCGGCTCGCCGCCGCCTGCTGGCGGGTGGAGGCCGCGGTCGAGGCGCTCACCGATGGCGGCTCGGACCACGTCCACCTGCCCGGCGAACCCCCGGCCGAACCTGCCCTCGCCCACCTGCACGGACTGGAGCGAGCCCTCGCCGACCTGGCCGAACCCCTGCGGGCCCCGACGGGATCGCCACTGGTGGGAGCCTGACGGCAACCGGCGCACCACGCTCACGTCACCCATTTGGTCTAGACCTTGGGTGATCGGCTGCTACCGTCGGCGTTGGCTCCGACGAGAGGGGACAGCGGTGGCGGCAGACGGCCGGCGGCACAGGGCGTTCATCGGGTCGTTCACGGCGGCGGGCGGCCCCGGACTGGTCGTCGCCGAGGTCCACGAGGGCAGCGGCGCGCTGATCCTCACCGGCGGCCTCGGCACCCTGCCCGACCCCTCCTACCTGGCCCTGTCGCCCGACGGGGCGATGCTCTACGCGGTCGGCGAGACGGCAGACGGCGTCGTCGCGGCGTTCCGTGTCGGCGGCGACAAGCCGGAACCCGCGGGTCCGCCCGTGCGCGTCGACGGCAGCGGACCCACCCACCTCGGCCTGCACGCCGGCCACGTCCTGACCGCCAACTACGGCTCCGGCAGCGTCACCGCCGTGCCGCTGCTCCCGGACGGCACCCTGGCCGCCGCACCCTCGGGAGCGCTCCAGCACACCGGCTCCGGCCCGCACGAGCGGCGCCAGCGCGGCCCGCACCCCCACCAGGTTCAATCCGACCCCAGCGGCCGGTGGGCGCTCAGCGTCGACCTCGGCACGGACTCGGTCCGGGTGTGCACCCTGGAGAGCGGCATCCCCGCCGTGCACCGCGAGATCGCGCTGCGCCCCGGCTCCGGCCCGCGCCACCTGGCCTTCCACCCGGACGGCGAGCACGCCTACGTCGTCAACGAACTCACCCCGACCGTCACCGTCTGCCGCTGGGACGCCGGCGCCGGCTCCCTGAAACCGCTGACCGAGGTTCCGGTCCTGCCGGGCGCCCCGGCCGGCGACGCCCATCCGTCGGGCATCGTCGTCTCGCCCGACGGCCGCTTCGTGTGGACCGCCACCCGCGGCGAGGACGTCCTGTCCGTCTTCGCGGTCCAGGCGGATGCGCTCCGGCTGACCGGCACGGTGCCGTGCGGCGGGCACTGGCCGCGCGCCCTGGCCGGGCACGCCGGCTTCCTCTACTCGGCCAACGAGCGCTCCGGTGACGTGACCTGGTTCGCGGTCGACGACAGGACCGGACTGCCCCGCTACGACGGCTCCGTCCGGGTCGCCGCGGCCTCCTGCGTCGTCTTCGGCTGAGGCGGCCCTCCCGTACGCCACAGGGCCCGCTCCGGTCGGTGGAGCGGGCCCTGTGGCGTTACGGGTGCGGTGCCGTGCCGCGTCAGCGGACGGGGGTGCCCTGCGGCTGCTGCGGGGCGATGCCCAGCGCGGTCGTGTACTTGGCGAGGGCGAGCTTGCCGATCGCCGGGTACGCGCCGAGCGGCTCGGCCGTGGCGCAGCCCGCCTCCTGGGCGGCCGCCGCCAGCAGCCCCGGGTCGATCTCCGGGCCGATCAGGTACGGCGCCAGGGCCAGCTGCTGCGAGCCCGAGGAGCGCAGTTGCTCGGCGACGGAGGTGATCGAGCCCTCCTGGTCCAGGGCGGCCGCCATCACCGGCACGGCCAGGCGCGCGGCGAGCAGCATGCCCGTGATGCCGGCCGCCTGCACGGCCTCCTCGCCGCCCACGGAGGCCAGGATGATGCCGTCCGCGGCGGTGGCCACGGTGAACAGGCGGGCACGGTCGGCGCGGGCCAGGCTCGCCTCGGACAGGCGCACGTGCAGCGCCTCGGCGAGCAGCGGGTGCGGGCCGAGGACATCGGTCAGTTCGGCGGCGACCCGGCTGTCCATCACGGACTGGCGGACGTGGCGCAGCAGGGCGCTGTCCGGGCCGGCCAGCAGCGGGATGACAACGGCGACCGGGCCGTCGGGCTCCTTGACCTCGAGACCGGCGGCGACGGCCTGCTCGTAGCGGGCGGTGCGCTCCTCGGCGGCGCGCGACAGGACCAGCCTGAGACTCGGGAACTCTGCATCGTCCCCGTCCACGTACCCGATCCGGGCGTCCAGGCCGGGCAGCTCGGAGCGGGCGATGCTCACGACCTCCTCGGCGAGGCTGCGCGAGGCGGCGCTGGGCGCACCGGGCACCGCGAGGACGAGCGCGGGCGCGCCCTCGGGGGCCACCAGCGGTTCCGGTCGGCGGTGCCGTCCGGGCTGGCGGGGTCGCGGCATTCGTACTGGCAGGCCGGACGCGGGTCCAGTGGGGGAGCTCATGGCGCCGCATGTTACTGGTTTCCTGGGCTCCTCTGTTCGGGGAGGGTGCAGGTGAGCGGTTTCCGTCCGCTTTTGTCTGATGAGTTACGTCCCTTTGGCACATGTTCCGGGCACGTGCCGGACACATGGTCCGCGAAAGGGGCAATCCCCTTATGTGATGACCACGTAGAGCATATGCGGTTCATCCGGAAGAGTGAGTTGCTCCTTCGCCAGCCCGGTCGCGATCCGTACACAGCCGTGCAGCGGGTCCCCCTCGGCCGGAACCTGCCGTGCGTGCGGCAGCAGCCGTGCCAACTCCTCGCGCAGGGGAACGAGGAGCGGGTCGCCCATCCGGAAGAGGCCGCCGGTGAGCGCCACTTCGGGCTCTCCGGCCGACGGGCACACGGCCGCGGCGGACTCGGCCATGTTCCGGGCCGCCGCGCGCAGGATCCCGGCGGCGACCGGGTCGTGCGGGGCGCAGACGGCCACCTGCGGTGCGAAGGAGGCCAGCATCGCGGGGCGATCGGTCCGGGGGTAGAGCAGGCCGGGCAGGCCCGGCACCGGACCGAACTGCTCCGCGGCGCACGCCAGCAGCGCGGCGGAGCCGCCGTCCCGGCCGTCGTGGGCGCGCAGTGCCGCCTCCAGCCCGGCCCGCCCGATCCAGGCGCCGCCGCCGCAGTCGCCCAGCAGATGGCCCCAGCCGTCCGCCCGCCGCCACCCGGTCAGGTCGGTGCCGATCGCGATCAGACCGGTGCCCGCGGCGACCACGGCGCCCGGACGCGGTCCGAGGGCGCCGACATAGGCCGTGACCGCGTCGGCGGCCAGCGCGACGGTCCGCACGCCCAGCTCCCGGGCGAGCGCGCCCGGCAGTTCGGCGCGCAGGGCGTCACCCAGGCTGGCGAACCCGGCGGCCCCGACGACCGCCGTGCCCAGCTCGTCCACCCCGGCCTCGGCCGTCAACGCACGTGCCAAGGGCACGAGTTGGGCCATCAGGTGGCCGGGATCGATCCCCCGCTCGCCGGAGCGCACCGGCTCCGCCGACTCCCCCCTGGCCGACGGCGGCCGCCCCGGAACACCGACGGCGACCCGGAGGCCGGAGCCCCCGGAGTCCACGGCCAGGTAGCCGGGGAGGGTCACGGCAGGCGCCAGTCCACCGGCTGTCCGCCCTGCTGGATCAGCAGTTCGTTGGCCTGGCTGAACGGGCGCGAGCCGAAGAAGCCGCGGTCGGCCGACATCGGCGAGGGATGCGCGGACTCCACCGCCGGCAGATTTCCCAGCAGCGGCCGCAGATTGCGGGCGTCCCGGCCCCACAGGACGGACACCAGTGGCTTGCCGCGGGCGGCCAGGGCCCGGATCGCCTGCTCGGTGACCTCCTCCCAGCCCTTGCCGCGATGGGCGGCCGGGCTGCGTGGTGCCGTGGTCAGCGCCCTGTTGAGCAGCAGGACACCCTGCTGCGTCCACGGGGTGAGGTCGCCGGTGGACGGCTGGGGCAGTCCCAGGTCGGTGTTCAGCTCCCGGAAGATGTTGATCAGGCTCGGCGGCAGCGGGCGCACCTCGGGCGCGACCGAGAACGACAGGCCGACCGCGTGTCCCGGAGTCGGATACGGGTCCTGACCGACGATCAGGACGCGCACCTCGTCGAAGGGCTGCTGGAAGGCGCGCAGGACGTTCGGCCCCGCGGGGAGGTAGGTGCGTCCCGCGGCGATCTCCGTGCGCAGGAAGTCGCCCATCGCGGCGATCCGTCCGGCGACGGGTTCGAGGGCCTTCGCCCAGCCCGGTTCGACGATTTCATGCAAGGGTCGTGGTGCCACGGGCGTCACCCTACTGCCGTACACCGGTCGGCGATCAAGCTGCGACCGGCCTCCGACCGAGGTTGACCGGACCACCCCCTCGGATGACCGCTGCCGCCCGCGCCGCCCCAGTCCCCAGGGCGGGCCCCGGGCTTACCCGGGGGCCCGCCCCGCGAGACCGGCTCCCCGGGGCGGCGGCGAGAGACGGGCAGCGGGG
>NZ_JBFAET010000085.1:0-39158 GCF_040642095.1 Streptomyces sp. NPDC020362 | reverse complement strand
GCCCCCGGTGTCCGGTGGCGCGGCCGTCTGCTGTGCAGGGCGGGACTACTGCACGTCGACGTAGTCACCCGTGGCGCTGACCGCCGGGGTGGTCGAGGTGCCCGCGAAGCTGAGGCGCCAGTAACCGTCGTACTGGGCGGTGGCGGTGGCCTGCACGTTGCCGGACGAGTCGGAGGAGACCGTCTTGACCGTGGTGTACGTGCTGGTGCCCGCCTTGCGGAACTGCAGCTTCACCGGCTGGCTGGTGTAGCCGTGGTACTGGTTGTCCTCCCAGTTGGCGCGGCTCAGCTTGCCCGTGGTGGTGAGCGTCTTGCCCTTGGCCACCGGCTCGGGACCCGCATTGGCCGTGAGCTTGGAGTAGCGCTGCAGCAGGGTGGTGGCCATGCTGCCCTGGTCCTTGAAGCCGACCTTGCTCAGGTCGGGGTTGTTCTGGTCCTGGCCGTTGAAGGCGATGGCCTCGGCGGCGACCGACCAGCTTCCCGCGTCGGCGTTCTTCAGCTCGCCCTCGGCCGGGTAGATGTCGACGGTGCCCGTGCAGGTGGCGGTGGTCGACGAGGTGGCCTTGCAGGTGGCCGGATTGTCGCCTTCGAGCGTCTTGGACGGGTCGTCCAGCGAGCCGCGGTAGAGGTAGGCGTCGCTGTAGAAATCGGACGCGGCGATGTCGACGTCGGCGCCGTGCGTCAGCGTGTACGTATACGTGGCGCTGACCTCGTTGGTGGTGCCGACCTTGATCGCCGAGGCGATCGTGAGGTTCGAGAAGCCGGCGTCCATCGTGTACGGCGTACCGCTGGTCCCGGTCGCGTGCGCGGCCGGAACGGCGAGGGCGGACAGGGCCAGGGCGCCGGAGACAGCGGCCACGGCGGCACGAATGCGCATGTGTGTTCCCCTGGAGGGAGAAGTGATGGTGGAGTCGGTTGACTCACGCGATCAGATCCGTGAGGGAAGTGACTGGTTGTACGTCAAGAATGCTTTCCAGCCGAATTTTGACCGCGTATTGCCAACCTGTGGCACAAGTGAGAAGAAACGTTCCGGCTCCGGAGGGGCATGCTCCGGAGCCGGATCGGTACCGCCTGGTTCGCCTACTTCACGTCGACGAAGTCACCCGTGGCGTTGACCGCCGGGGTGGTCGGGGTGCCCGCGAAGCTGTAGCGGAAGTAGCCGTCGACCGTGGCCTTGGTCGTCGTCCTCAGGTTGCCCGTGGAGTCCGTCTTGATGGTCTTCAGCGTGGTGTAGGTGCTGGAGCCCTTCTTGCGGAACTGCAGCTTCACCGACTGGCCGGTGTAGCCGTGGTACTCGTGGTCCTCCCAGTTGGCCCGGGACAGCTTGCCGGTGACCGTGATGGTCTTGCCCTTCGCGACCGGCTCCGGGGCGGCGTTGACCGTCAGCCTGGAGTTGCGCTGCACCAGGGTCGAGCCGAGGCCGAACTGGATGGCGCTCTTCTCGCTGTCGACGTCGAGGGCGAGCGCGGCGGCGTGCCAGGTGCCGGCCTGGGAGTTGCGCAGCTCCGAGCTGTACTCGCCCTTCGGGTAGATGTCGATCGGGCCCTTGCAGGAGGCGGTGGTCGCCGTGACCTTGACGCAGCTCGCCGGCTCGTCGCCGCCCACGGCGTTGTCCGGGTCGTCGGAGGAGCCGCGGTAGAGGACCGGGCCGGTGAGGAAGGTGTCGGCGGTGATGTCGACGTCGGCACCGTGGGTCAGCGTGTAGGTGACCAACGTGTTGACGTGGGCGGACGTGCCGACCTTGATCGCCTTGATGATCCTGAAGTTGGAGAAGGAGACGTCCAGGTCGCCCACCGGGGCGGAGGTGGCGGTGAACGCGGTCCTGCCGGAGGCGGAGTGCGAGAGCACCTTCGCGACCTCAGCACGGTAGGACGGGCCGGCGTCGGCGGCCTGCGCGGCCGGCACGACGAAGGCGGAGAGGGCCAGGGCGCCGGAGACGGCGGCCACAGTGGCACGAATGCGCATGTGTTCCCCTGAATGGAGAAGGGTGGGCACGAGGCCCAGGTGATCGTGGAGTCTGTTGACTCGACGGTGAGACCCTCGAAGATCGTTGATGGTTGTACGGGTGTTCCGGCGAACCCGCCCCCCGGGACACCCGTACGCCCACGCCCTGTCCGGGCCGGTCCTACTGCACGTCGACGAAGTCACCCGCGGCGCTGACCGCCGGGGTGGTCGAGGTGCCCGCGTAGGTGAAGCGGTAGTAGCCGTCCGCCGTCGCGGTGGTCGTCGCCCTCAGGTTGCCCCGGGAGTCCGACGTGACGGTCTTCAGCGTGGTGTAGCTGCTGGAGCCGTTCTTGCGGAACTGCAGCTTCACCGGCTGGCCGGCGTAGCCGGAGTACTTGGCCGCGTCCCAGTTGGCCCGGGTCAGGGCGCCGGTGACGGTGAGGGCCTTGCCCTTCTTCACCGGCTCCGGGGCGGCGTCGACCGTCAGCTTGGACTGCCGCTGGGCCTGGAAGGTCTTGACGGCGTCCTTCTGGACGTAGTTGTTGTCCTTGGCCTGGGCGATCGCCCAGACCTTCCACGTGCCGGCCACCTTGTTGACGAGGTTGGAGCCGGCCTTCAGGGTGTAGGTCGCGGTGCAGGTCGACTTGGTGGCGCTGACCTTGGTGCACTTGGACCGCTTGTCGCTGGTGTTGGCGACGGCACCGCTGTCGGCGTGCTCGAGGTCCTGGCCGTGGAACAGGACGGCCTGCGCCCACTTGACGCCCGAGTTGTCCGTGACGGTGAAGGACACGGAGAAGGTCTTGCTCCCGGTCGCGCCGAGGACGACGGGCTTGCCGCCGTTGACCACGACGTTCGAGATCTTGGTGTCGCCGTGGGCCTCGTCGGCGTGGGCAGCCGGGATGGCGAAGGCGGACAGGGCCACGGCGCCGGAGACGGCGGCCACGGTGGCACGAATGCGCATGTTGCGTTCCCCTGGGTGGAGCTGGATGGACACAGGGTCCAAGTGGTCATGGGAGCCGGGCAGGCTCCCATGACCAGACCCTTGAGATGGATCAATGGTTGTACAGGTGTTCGGATCAATCCAGCCGATTACGCGACGGACCCACCCGAGACACCGGAGACGCCGGAGACACCGGAGAAACCGGCCCTATCGCACGTCGACGACGTCACCCGTGGAGTTGACCGCCGCGGTGGACGCGTTGCCCGCGAAGGAGAAGCGGAAGTCGCCGTCGACGGTGGCCTTGGTCGTCGTCCTCAGGTTGCCCCTGGAGTCCGCCGTGATGGCCTTCAGCGTGGTGTAGGTGCTGGAGCCCTTCTTGCGGAACTGCAGCTTCACCGGCTGCGAGCCGTAGCCGCCGTACTTCAGCGACTCCCAGTTGGCGCGCGCGAGGGACCCGGCGACGGTGATCGTCCTGCCCTTCTTCACCGGCTCGGGCGTGGCGTCGGCGGTGAGCTTCGCGGCGCGCTGGAAGAGGAAGGAACCGGACTTCTCCTTCCAGACGTAGTCGTCGTCGTAGGCGTCGATCCACGCGGAGACGTACCAGGTGCCGGCGTTCTTGTTGGTGAGGTAGTCGGTCCTCGGGTCGATCTTCACCGACGCGGTGCAGGTGGACGTGGTGGCGTCGACCACGATGCAGGTGGGCTTGCCCGTCGACTCGATGCCGTTGTCGGGACCGAAGAGGTCGAACGCCTGGGCCTCCTTGATGCCCGAGTCGTCCGTGGCGGTCACGCTGACCTTGACGATCACCAAACCGGACGTACCGATGGTCACCTTGTTGTCGCCGTCCACGACCACCTTGGCGATCTTGGTGTCGCCGTTCCCGCCGTCGGCGTGCGCGGCCGGCACGGCGAGCGCCGACAGGGCCAGAGCGCCGCTCACGACGGCGACAGAGGCGCGGATACGCATGTGACAGTCCCCCAGTTTTCGCGTCTGTGGGGCCAGTTGGCTCCACAGACACGACATGGGGCAGATGTGAATGGTTGTACGAGTCGTAAGAGTTTTGTGTGAGATTCGTCGAGATCAGTCGAACCAGCGGTCCCGCGCCAACTCCTCGGTGCGCGACGGGTCTTCGAGCAGTGCCGCCACCTCGAAGCGGCGCGGCCACTGACCCGCCGCCCACGCCAGGCCCGCGGCGACGCCCTCCAGGGTGGCCGCGTGCAGCACACCGTCGTCGGTCAGCCGCCAGTCGATCTCCACGCCGTCCACGACCAGTTCCTCGTGCTCGACATAGCTGTCCGGGGTGCGCGGGCCGAGCAGCACCCGCACCGACTCCGGTACGTCGTGCTCGGCGCCCTCGGAGTGCACCTCGCCGGTGACGGACTCGCTCAGCCGCCGCACCTGGAACAGCTCGGCCAGCTCGGCGGCCCGCGACGGCCGGACGGGCACCAGCGGCACGCCGGAGGTGAACGGCAGCAGGTCCGGCGAGTCGACCACCACGGCACGGGCGGCGTCCACGACCGTCGCCCGCCCGTCGACCACGGCCCGCAGGTCCTCCGGCAGGGTCACCTGCTCCGGGTCCATCTCGGCCAGCGCGCCGTACAGTCCGTGCAGCTGGGCCGGGGTGACCGGCCGCTCGGGGTCGGCGAGGCGGTCCAGCAGTTCGGCGGCGCCGCCGGGCTCGTCCAGCAGGGCGGCCACGGAGGTCCGCACGCCCAGCGCGCGCAGCACCTGCTCGTCCTCGAACCCGGTGGCGTCCGCCTCCTCGTACAGGCCGCGCAGGAGCGGGTCCCCGCCGGCCGCGAGCAGACCGGCGGGCCGGCGCCCGTCCAGGACGGGGTGCCCGCGCAACCACCACGCGGTGTACGGCCGTACGACCTCGTGGGTGCCGTCGGGCAGCAGGATGCGCACCGGCTGGGTGAGCGCGTCGCGCAGCGGCGGCCGGGCGAGCAGGGCGAGCGCCTCGGGCCAGTGGTCGTCGTCCACCAGGTCCAGGTCGCGCACGGCGACGAGTTCGGTGGCGACCGGGGGCACCGGGCTGTCCGGGAAGCGGTCGAGGATGTCCTCGCACCACACGTCCACGGCGTCCAGCAGCCCCGCGTCGTCCGGCTCGGCGAAGTCGCCCTCCCGGGGCTCCAGTTCATCCGGGTCGAGAACGACGTCGGTGGCGCGGACGAGCGCGAAGTCCGCGAGGACCCCACAGGCGGTGAGGGGCTGCTCGCCCCACTTGGCCGCCAGTTCACCGTCGACCGCGGCCAGTTCGTCCTCGCGGATCACGCGGGCGAAGGGGCTGCCGGGAAAGACCAGTTCGCCCGCCGGGGCGAGTTCGCCGTCCTCGTCGGGCAGGGCGAGGGCGCCCAGCCACGGCTCGTCACCGGGCTCCAGACCCGCGTCACGCACCAGGACGAGGACGGTCTCGGCCAGTTCCTCCGCATCCGGGGCGTCCTCCTCCCACAGCGCGCCGCCCTCGTCGTCCAGGGAGGCGGCCACGGCGGCCCGCACCTGCGGGGTGGTCAGCACCGCGCGCGGGGTCGCGGGCAGCGCGCCCAGCTTCTCCAGCAGCGGGTGGGTGGCGTCCTCGTGGGCGACCTTCAGCCCGAGCCGGCCGAGCACGTCGGGGTGGACGAGGGCCGCGTCCGGGGTGGGCAGCAGGACCTGCCGGGGGCCGATGGTGGTACGGCCGTCCGCGAGCGGCACCGGAAGCCCGGAGAGCCGGTCGGGGTCGACACCGGCCAGGCTGTCGTAGAGCCGCCACCACCAGTCGGGGTCCTTCTCCAGACCGGCGAGCCGGTCGACGGCGTCGGCGAGCGAAAGCCGGGCAACCCCGAGGGTGCGCAGCTCGGCGCGGCGTTCAAGACCGGCGGGAAGCAGGGTGGGCAGCACCTCCGCGAGCACCCGTACGGTGTCCGCGCCCGCGCCCTCCACCACTTCGGCGTCCCTCGGCCGCAGCGTCTCCGGCAGCTCGTCGTCGCCCTTGGAGTCGACCGCCGGCGGCAGGAAGGCGGTCCGCGGCAGCCGCTCCAGGACCGCCTGGCGCAGCGCGCCGTCCAGCTCACCCTTGCCCAGCGGCCCCGGTACGAGGTCGATGATGCCTTCGCTCACCGGACGCCACTCGGCGAGCAGCTCGGTGTACGCGTCGGCCGCCCGCTGCACCAGGAAGTCGGTCAGCGGACCGGGTGCCGTGTGCCGGCGGGTGGTGTCCAGCGGGAAGGAGGCGATGAGGAGGGCGGGGACGCCAAGGGGCTCGTCGCTCGGGGTGGGCGCGTGCACGACGGCGGTGGTGCGCGGCCGCGCCGGACGGCCGTCCGCGTCCTCCGGCACCGCCCAGGTCACCGACCAGTGCGGGCGCAGCCGCTCCTCGACCGGCCGGTCGGCGAGCAGGTCCGGGGTGAGCGGCCCGTGCGCGGAGACGGTGCGCCAGCGGGTGGTCCCGTCCCGCGAGTCCTCCACGGTGGTGACGGCGCCCTCGGTACGGCGCCGCAGGGTGCGCGGCTCCTGGTCCGCCACCTCCACCACGACCTCCTCCAGCCCGGGCAGGGCGAGGAGCAGCGCGTCGTCGACGGCGGTGAGGAGGCGCTCGGCGAGGTCGGCGGCGGCCGTGTCCCGCAGCGGCAGGATGACGGCGGTGTCGTACGGGTCCGGGGCGGAACCCTCGGCGGCGAACGGGAGCCGGAGGAGGGGCACGTGCCCGTCGCGGCGCCGGATCTCGTCCCCGAGGCCGGGGCTGTGCCGGGCGGTGTCGGCGGCCAGTTCACGCGCCTCCGCCAGCGCCCAGCGGACCCCGCCGTGACGGCCGACGATCGCAGGCTCGTCGGTGACGGCGATGACGGCGGCGAAACCGACACCGTACCGGCCGACGGCACCCTGGGTGTCCCGTGCGTCCCGCTTGGCAGAGGCACGCAGGGTGGAGAGCGACTCGACACCGGCCGCGTCCAGCGGGGCGCCGGTGTTCGCGGCGACCAGCACACCGTCGCGGAGCGTGAGACGCAGCCGGCCCGGCACGTTCGCCCGAGCGGCGGCATCGGCGGCGTTCTGGGCCAGCTCCACCACGAGCCGGTCCCGGTAGCCGCCGAGGACCAGGTCCTCCTCGGCGTTGGCGTCCTCACGGAACCGGGCGGGGCTGGTGGCCCAGGCGTCGAGGACACCGCGGCGCAGACGGGCCGTGCCGAAGGGGTCGGCGCCCTCGGCGGCCGGCCGCACGTACTTGCTCACGTTCACTCTCCTCATCGACCTGAGGACGAAGGTACAGCGCGGGCGGCCGGGGAACCGAAGAGAGAGGTCAGGGCGCCGCGGGTCGGTGTTCGGCGGCGTGGGCGAGGAACGCCGACCAGGTGCCCGGGGCAACCGTGAGGACGGCTCCGCCGGTTTGCTTGGAGTCGCGTATGTGGATGGTTTCGGGGGTGGGGGCGACCTCGACGCAGGAGTCGCCTTCGCTGCTGCTGCTGTAGCTGCTCTTGAACCAGTGCAGGGCCACTTCGACGCAGGAGTCGCCGTCGGGGCCACTGCTGTAGCTGCTCTTGAACCACATCAGCTCGGAAGCGTCTCGGGCAGAGGCCTCGCGGATCATGTTTCTCCCAGCAGTTGCTCAATGAGGGCCAGTGACTCCCCAGGGGAAGAGCCTGCGCTCGGATGGTGCCGTACCGCAGCTCAAGGATGCGCAGCTGCCTCAGGTCCTCGACCGGACGGCCATTGAACGCGCCATCGGAACGCCCCACAGCCGTACCGTCGGTGAACTTCAGCAACTCGATCCTGCCGCTCATTCCAGGGTGCGGCCCACTGTCCATCGGCATCAGCTGCAGCGTGACGTTGGTCAACCGCCCCACTTCCAGCAACCGTTCGAACTGCTGCCGCACCATTGTGCCCCCAACGTTGCGGCGCAGTGTCGCCTCTTCCAGGACGAAACCCAGTGCAGGCGCGGGCGACCGATCGAAGATGGAGCGCCGGGACATCCGGGCGGCGACTCGGCGCTCCAGGTCCTCCAGTGCGTAGGCCGGCTGCCAGCATTCCAACAAAGCGCGCGCGTACTCGGGCGTCTGCAACAGGCCAGCGATGTTGCTGCTCTCGTACACACCGATCTCGACAGCCTTCGCCTCCAGCTCCGCCAGAGCCCGTACCTTCTTCGGGTACCGGACCTTGGCCACGTCCTCCTTCATCGCGGCGAGCCCCCCCCCGCCCGTAACACCTCGTCGGCCTTCTCCAAGAACTCGGGGCGGGGGATCCGCTTACCGCCCTCGATCTTGTAAACCAGGTCCTCGCCGTAGCCGACGGCTTTGGCGAAGTCGGCCGCGCGCATCCCCACCGCCTCGCGCCGCAGCCTCAGCTGCCGTCCCACGGTCGTAATGACCGCCACTCCCCAGTCGTCGTCCGGGTCGACCTCCCAACCCGGCTCCTCTTCTTCGCTCATGCCGCGCCCCCTACCCGTCCGCACCGTTCCGACAGACCGGACACCACCGGACAATCCCCGGACAGTGACCCTACGTATCCACTCCGTCACTGTTCACCGTACGCACGCGCGGCCACGCTGAGTGATGTGAACCAGGAAATCTCCACCCACATCCCCAACTTCTGCGTGCGCCTGTCCCCCACGCCCCGCGGAGCCCGCCTCGCCCGACTGCTCGCCACCGAGCAACTGCGTTCCTGGGGGCTGCCGTTGGACCCGGCGGTGCACGTCGTGGGCGAACTGGCGGTCAACGCGGCCACGCACGGGCGGGTGGCCGGCCGCGACTTCCGGCTCGTGCTCTACGTCGTCGCCGACACGCTCCGCATCGAGGTCACGGACACGCGGGGCGACCTGCTCCCCCGGGCCGGCTCAGGGCTCGGACTTCGTCTCGTGGACGCGCTCGCCGACCGCTGGGGCACCACGCCCGGGCTGGCGCCGCGGAAAACGGTGTGGGCGGAAATCGGCCTGGCGGAGGAGGAACGGGAATTCCGGGCGCGGCCCGTCAGCGGGACCGGCCGGTGTTGATCCGGGCGGCCTGGCGGGTCAGGTGGTCGCGCTCGGCGAGGTCGGGTGCCTTCCGGGCCGCCTCGGCGTACAGCCGTGCCGCCGTCACCAGGTCACCGTCGCGCTCGTGGAGGTACGCCGCCACCGCGGTGTGGCGGGGCAGTGAGGCATCCAGCTCCGCGAGCGCCGCCAGCCCGGCGCGCGGTCCGTCCGCCTCGCCGACGGCCACCGCGCGGTTGAGCCGGACGACCGGGCTGTCGGTCAGGCGCGCCAACTCGTCGTACCACTCCACGATCTGCACCCAGTCGGTCTCCGCGGCGGTGGGCGCATCCGCGTGGAGTGCCGCGACGGCGGCCTGGGCCTGGAACTCGCCGAGGCGGTCGCGGGCGAGGGCCGCCTGCAGGATCTCGATGCCCTCGGCGATCAGCTTCGTGTCCCACCGGCCGCGGTCCTGCTCGGCGAGCGGCACCAGGCTGCCGTCGGGCGCGGTCCGGGCGGCGCGCCGGGCGTGGTGGAGCAGCATGAGGGCGAGCAGCCCCGCCACCTCGGGGTGGTCGACCCGGGCCGCGAGCTGCCGGGTGAGCCGGATGGCCTCGGCGGCGAGGTCGACGTCGCCTGAGTAGCCCTCGTTGAAGACCAGGTAGAGGACGCGCAGCACGGTGGCGACGTCGCCGGGCTGGTCGAACCGGACGCCGGAGACGGTGCGTTTGGCCCGGCTGATGCGCTGCGCCATGGTCGCCTCGGGCACCAGGTAGGCCTGGGCGATCTGGCGGGTGGTCAGACCGCCGACGGCGCGCAGCGTGAGCGCGACCGCGGACGCGGGCGTCAGCGACGGGTGGGCGCACAGGAAGTAGAGCTGGAGCGTGTCGTCCGCCGCGGGCGCGGGCCCGGGCGCCGGCTCGTCGTCGACACGGTCCTCACGCCGGCGCCGGGCGGCGTCCGCCCGGGTCGCGTCGAGGAACCGGCGCCAGGCCACGGTGACCAGCCAGCCCTTCGCATCCCGCGGCGGGTCGGCCGGCCAGACGCGGACCGCCTCGACCAGCGCGTCCTGCACGGCGTCCTCGGCTGCCGCGAAGTCGGCTCCGCGGCGGACGAGGACGGCGAGCACGCTGGGCGTGAGGCTCCTGAGCAGGGCCTCGTCCATGGGTGGGGTCACTCCGTGATGGTGGGCGGCGCGGCCAGGAACGGGCGCACCTCCAGCCACTCGTGGATCGGCTTCCCGCCCGCCCCGGGGGCGGCCGACAGCTCCCCGGCCAGCTCGACGGCGCGCTCGTAGGAGTCGACGTCGATCACCATCCAGCCGGCGATGAGGTCCTTGGTCTCGGCGAACGGCCCGTCGGTGACCGGCGGGCGGCCCTCGCCGTCGTAGCGGACCCACGTTCCCTCAGGGGCGAGCGCCTGGCCGTCGACGAACTCGCCGGTCTTCTCCAGCCGGGCCGCGAAGTCCTGCATGTACTGCACGTGTGCCGAGATCTCCTGCGGCGTCCACCGGTCCATCGGCACGTCGTTGGCCGGAGCCGGAGCGCCGCGGTAGTGCTTGAGCAGCAAGTACTTGGCCATGGTGCTTCTCCTCGGTGCTGGTGCGACCCATTGTCGTCGCGTTCACCTCGGGGACGGAGCCGGTCACGGGTTCTCGACATAGCCGCCGGAAATTCTTTCCGGACTCTCGTGGGCCGTCGCTACGAGTGACCCAGTTCCGCCGTCTCCTCGTCGCCCGGTTCCGGCACCGAGCCCGAGTCGCGGGACGGGCGGAGGGGGAAGACGTCGACCTTCATCTCGTCGATCACCGGCGCGGCCGGCTGCGGGGGCTTCGGCATGACCGCCGCCTCCGAGTGGCCGCCGCAGCCGTAGGCGAGGGAGACCACGCGGCCGTCGGCCGGGGAGAACTCGTTCGCACAGACACCGAAGGCCTGGCCGAGCGAGCCGCCGATCGGAGAGAGGAAGCCGCAGGTCATGCACGTAGCCGGGGCCGCCTGGGCCATCGGTGTCTTGGAGCCGAAGGCCTCCTCCCAGCGGTCGGCGGCGATGTGCAGGCCGTAGCGGGACAGGACCCGGGCGCGGCGCATGCCCAGCTCCTCGGCCAGCGCGGCGATCGAGCCACGGGTGGGGACCGTCGGCTGGACGGCCGGGGTGCCCGGGGTCACGTCCGCGTCCTCGGCCTCCGCCAGCTCCGCCATGTCCTCGGACACGACCGAGTTCGACGGGGTCTCCTCCTCGCCCGTGTAGCCGGGCTCCAGGCGCAGGTCCTCCTGGTCGGTGGGGAGCAGATCGCCGGGGCCGAGGTCGCCGGGGCGCAGGCGCTCGCTCCAGGGGACCCACTCGGGGGCGAGGAGCGCGTCGGGGCCGGGGAGGAGGACCACCTCGTCCAGGGTCACGATCTTCGCGCGGGAGGCCCGGGCCACGGTCGCCGCCCAGCGCCAGCCGCGGTAGCCCAGCTCCTTGCACTCGAAGAAGTGCGTGACAACACGGTCGCCCTCCGACACCAGGCCGACGTGCTCACCCACCACACCGGGGGCGGCCGCCTCCTCGGCGGCGGCGCGGGCGAGGTCGACGGCCTCGGCACACAGGCGGTCGGGGGTGCGGCTTCGCGTTGTCGCTGCGCTCACAGGTATCGCTTCTCTCCTACGCCGTCTCTGAGTGCGGCTGCCTCCGGCGGTGAAGCGGACGGAGCGGACCTGGGGACCGCATCGACGTCTGCACTCCGATCGCGCTCGGGCGCACCTCTGCCATCTATTCTGCTTGATGGCTGAGATACGCACGCTACCCCGTTGTCGGTGGTCGGGGACAGTCCGCCGCTTCGCGGCGATGTTTCCCACCCACCCACCCGACTCGCTCGGCCGAGAGGTCACCCCAGCACCCGAGCCCCCAATCCCGAGGAATCACCCCAGCACCCGGGCCCTCAAGCCGGAGGAGTCACCCCAGCCACACGGCCCCCAATCCCGCTGGATCGCCCCGCCACACGGCCCCCAATCCCGCAGGATCGCCCCGCCACACGGCCCCCAATCCCGCAGGATCGCCCCGCGACACGGCCGCCGATCCCGCTGGGTCGCCCCGCGACACGGCCGCCGATCCCGCTGGGTCGCCCCCCGTGCCCCTCCGCTTCCAACGCCGGGAAATCGCCCCTGCACCCCGGGCGACGGCGCCGGGAAATCACCCGGTCCCCTGGCCCCGACGCCGAGAAGTCGCCCCGGCCCCGGCCCCGGCCCCGACGCCGGGAGATCGCCCCTGCACCCCGGGCGCCGACACCGAGAAATCACCCCGGCCACCGACACCGACACCGACACCGACACCGACACCGAGAAGTTGCCCCGGCCCCCGGCCCCGACGCCGGGAAATCACCCCTGCACCCGGGCGACGGCGCCGGGAAATCGCCCGGTCCCCTGGCCCCCGACGCCGAGAAGTCGCTCTGGTGCCCGGCGACCGGCCCCGAGAGATCACCCCGGCCCCCGCCCCCAGCGCCGAGAAGCCGGTCCTGTGTGCCGGCTCCCTCGGCCGGTCGGGCGGCTCCGTGTCGCGGTCTTCTTCGTTGTGGAGTCGGGGCCGGGTTCGGGGCTGTCTCCCGACTCGCTTGGGCTCAAACCTCACTATCGGGCGGTGTCTCGGGGCACTATGAACCACGTGGCAGGCGCGGACAGGGGGAGCGTTCGGGGCGGCGGTTCGGGCCGGGTCGGTGGGGCCGTCCGCTCGGTCGGGCGTGCCCTGCACTTCCCCGTGACCGGCACCGCGCGCGGGATCCGGAAGGCCACGCACGCCCATGGCGCCGGCGAGTCGGGGCTCGGCAAGCTGATCGAACTGCACGCGGTGAACGGCGCCGGCGATGTCATGATCACCGTCGCCCTGGCCTCGACCGTCTTCTTCTCCGTGCCGACCGATGAGGCGCGGGGGCGCGTCGCGCTCTATCTCGCCATCACCATGGCCCCCTTCACCGTCCTGGCCCCCGTCATCGGCCCCCTCCTCGACCGGCTGCCGCACGGGCGGCGGGCCGCGATGGCCGGGGCGATGCTCGCCCGGGCCCTGCTCGCGCTGATCATCTCGGGGGCCGTGGCCAGCGGGAGTCTGGAGCTGTATCCCGCCGCACTCGGGGTGCTCGTGGCCTCGAAGGCGTACGGGGTGGTGCGCAGCGCTGTCGTGCCGCGGCTGCTGCCTCCCCGGTTCTCCCTGGTGAAGGCCAACTCCCGGGTCACCCTCGCCGGGCTCCTGGCCACCGGTGTGGCCGCACCGATCGCGGCGGGGCTGCACACCGTCGGGGATCCCTGGCCGCTGTACGGCGCCTTCGTGATCTTCGTTGCAGGGACGTTCCTGTCGTTCTCCCTGCCGCCCAAGGTGGACTCCGCCAAGGGCGAGGCCCGGGCCCTGCTCGCGGCCGACGAGCAGCATCTGCACGGGCCGCACCGCAAGGACCAGGCCAGGCGGCCCGGGCTGCGCACGGTCGGGCCGGCCGTCACCCATGCGCTCGGGGCCAACGCGGCCCTGCGCTGTCTGTCCGGCTTCCTGATCTTCTTCCTCGCCTTCCTGCTGCGCGAGCACCCGCTGGCCGGGCAGAGCGCCGCGGTCTCGCTGGGGATCGTGGGCGTGGCGGCGGGCGCCGGAAACGCGCTGGGTACGGCCGTCGGTGCCTGGCTGAAAGCCAGGGCGCCGGAGATCATCATCGTGACCGTCGTGGCGGTGGTGCTCGGAACCGCGATCGTGGCCGCGCTGTTCTTCGGGACCATCTTCGTGGCCTTCCTGGCCGCCGTCGCCGGGTTCGCGCAGGCGCTGGCCAAGCTGTCCCTGGACGCGCTGATCCAGCGGGACGTGCCCGAACTGGTACGGACGTCGGCCTTCGCCCGGTCGGAGACATTGCTGCAGATGGCGTGGGTGTTCGGTGGCGCGATCGGGATCGTGATGCCGCTCAACGGCACTCTGGGACTGGTGGTCGCCGCGGCGATCGTGGCCGCCGGCTGGCTGACCACCCTGCGCGGGCTGCTCGCCTCGGCGCGGCACGGCACCAGGCCACGGGCGCGAGTGGCGTAACGAACCGGGCACGCCGCACCCCACATGGGCGGACGGCTCCGGGTGCCCGATAGCCTTCGGCCATGACCACGCTGCAATCCGTTGTGCGACGCCGCCGCGCCGTCGCCGTCGCCGGCGCCGTTTCCGCCGGACTGCTCGTCCTTTCCGCCTGCGAGAAGCCGACGCCCGTCGCGACGATCACCGTCGGCAGGGACTCGGTCAACTCCGAGGCGATCTGCTACAACGACGGCAAGGCGCTGGACGCCAAGTCGCTCACGAAGTGCGCCAAGAAGGCCGGCGACATCAAGTCGATCAAGGTGGACCCGGACCAGACGGTCCGCATCGGTGTCGACCCGAAGATCGCGGACGCGGGCTGGTTCCTCCTCGTGAACGGCCGCCAGTTCACGGACAAGAACAACAAGACCTACACCACGATCCCGGGCAGCGCGTTCTTCAACGCCCAGTACGGCACCCAGGGCAACACGAACACGGTCTCCATCCAGATGGGCCAGTCCCCGGCCAAGGGCCTGTGGTCCTTCAAGCTGAACAAGGCCTGATCACGCCTTCCGTCCGCACCCTCGTAGCCACCGCCGTCCCGGCCGAACGGGACGCGGTGGCACGGGCGTTTCCGGGCGCGAGCGAGGAGATACGGCTGCCGGGGGTCCCGGGGAACCGAAGGACTCCGCAGGGCCCTGGAGGCACGAGCGGACCCGATGTCCCCGCAGCGACCGGGTTGTCCGTGGTCCGCACGGGCGGCGGGTACGACCTGCTGGCCGCCGGTGTCGGGCCCGCCCTCGCCGCCGCCTCCACCGCCACCGCACTCACCGCCGCCGCCCTCGCCGGCACCCCGTACGACCTCGTCGTGTCCGCCGGGATCGGCGGTGGCTTCCAGCCCGGGGCGCCGCTCGGCTCGCTCGTCGTCGCCGACGCGATCACCGTGGCCGATCTGGGCGCCGAGACCGCCGACGGCTTCCTCCCGGTCACCGAACTCGGCTTCGGGACCGTCACCCACCTGCCGCCGAATTCACTCGTACGGCGCGTGTCCGAGGCCATCGGTGCCCGACCCGGCACCGTCCTGACCGTCTCCACCGTCACCGGCACCGCCGCCCGCGCCGCCGAGCTGCGCGCCCGCCACCCGCATGCCCTCGCCGAGGGCATGGAGGGGTTCGGTGTGGCCGAGGCGGCCGCCGCGCACGGGGTGCCCGTCCTGGAGATCCGCGCGGTGTCCAACCCGGTCGGCCCGCGCGACCGCGCCGCCTGGCGCATCGGCGACGCACTCGCCGCCCTCACCGAGGGATTCGGGAAGCTCACGCCCGCATTGGAGAGTTGGAATCCTCATGACGACCAGTGAGCAGCAGACCCTGCAGATCGCGTACTCCCCGTGTCCCAACGACACGTTCGTCTTCGACGCCCTCGCCCACGGCCGCGTCCCCGGCGCGCCCGCGCTGGACGTGACCTTCGCCGACATCGACATCACCAACGGCATGGCCGAGCGCGGCGAGTTCGACGTGCTGAAGGTGTCGTACGCGGTGCTGCCGTACGTCCTCGGCGCGTACACGCTGCTGCCGTGCGGCGGTGCGCTGGGGCGCGGGTGCGGGCCGCTCGTGCTCACGCGGGAGGACGGGGTCGGGGGCACCTCCCACGCTTTGGGCAGTGGGGGCCTGACGGGCCGTACGGTCGCGGTGCCGAGCGAGAAGTCGACCGCCTACCTTCTGTTCAGGCTGTGGGCCGCGGACACGATGCCCGGAGGGGTCGGCGAGATCGTCGTCATGCCGTTCCACGAGATCATGCCGGCCGTGCGCGACGGCAGGGTGGACGCGGGACTCGTCATCCACGAAGCCCGCTTCACGTACCAGAACTACGGGTTGCACAAGCTCGCCGACATGGGCGAGCACTGGGAGCGCACCACCGGGCTGCCGATCCCGCTGGGCGCGATCATCGCCAAGCGGTCGCTGGGGGCCGAGACACTCGGCCGGCTCGCGGACGCCGTCCGCAGCTCCGTACGGGCCGCCTGGGACGATCCGGAGGCCTCCCGGCCGTACGTCATGGAGCACGCCCAGGAGATGGACCCGGCCGTCGCCGACCAGCACATCGGGCTGTACGTCAACGAGTTCACCGCCGACCTCGGCGAGGACGGCTACGCGGCCGTCCGCGGGCTGCTCACACGTGCGGCGGCCGAGGGGCTGCTGCCGCCCCTCGGCCCTGATGCTCTCGCTTTCCCCTGAGGCTCGGGCCTCCGGTGACGCTCAGACGTCCAGCTGGTCCGCGACCGCGCGCAGCAGTCCCGCGATCTTCTTGCCGGAGGCCTTCTCCGGGTAACGGCCCTTCTCCAGCATCGGCGTGATGTTCTCGAGAAGGGTCGTCAGGTCCTGCACGATGGAAGCCAGCTCGTCCGGCTTCTTGCGCTGCGCGGCCGCGACCGACGGGGTCGGGTCGAGCACGGTCACGGAGAGCGCCTGGTCGCCGCGCTGACCGGCGACGACGCCGAACTCCACGCGCTGTCCCGGCTTGAGCACATCGACTCCGGCGGGGAGAACCGAGGAATGGACGAAGACGTCACCGCCGTCGTCGCGGGAGAGAAAGCCGAAGCCCTTCTCACTGTTGAACCACTTGACCTTGCCGGTAGGCACGTCTGTCCTCGTCCTCGTACTCGTCGGGAAAACTGCTTCGGAAACGGCTCTTGATAGCAGTAGAGCGGGTCGACCATGACCCGCCGCTACCCAGGCTAATGGTCTTCGGGCGGGTGACAAGACGTCCCCCGGTTGTTCTCTCGCGCTGGGAACTACCCTGGTCCGGTGCGTGACAAAACCCAAACCAATTCCGCCGGGCCCGGTGACCGACTGATCCGTGCCGGTGCCGTGGTGTTCTTCATCGGGGCCGTGGCCACCCTCGTCACCGTGGTCCCGCTGTTCCTCGGTGCGAAGCCTTTTCCGACGTACATGTACGGGCTGAGCATGCTCATGGCCGTCGGGTTCCTGGTGGCCGGGGCGGGTGTGCTGCGCTCGGTCGCCGCCGGGCGGCGTCAGGCGCGGGAGGCCGCCCCGGGCGCCTCGCGGTAGGCGGTCAGCCAGGCCGGGAACGCGGTGAGGTCGTCCAGCACGACGTCCGCGCCGGCCGCCCGCAGCTCGTCGGCGTCGCACGGGCCGGTGGCCACGGCCACCGACAGCGCACCGGCCGTGCGGGCCCCGCGGACGTCGCCGACGTGGTCGCCGACGTAGACGCTCGCGCCGAACTCGCGCAGGGCCTCCGCCTTCTGCTCGGCCCACAGGTCGCCGACGACCACCTCGGGCTCCAGACCCAGGTGGGCGAGGTGCAGCTTGGCGCTCGGCTCGTACTTCGCGGTGACCACCATCGTCCGGCCGCCGGCCGCGCGCACCGCCTCGATCGCCTCCCCGGCGCCTGCCATGGCGGGGGTCGCGGCGACAGCGATCGACGGGTACATCTCCCGGTACAGATCGGCCATCGCGGGAACCTGCTCGGCCGGGAACCAGTTGACCAGCTCCTCCACGAGCGGGGGCCCGAGACGGGTCACCGCCAGGTCGGCGTCGATGTACGTCCCGGTCCGCTCCGCCAGGGCCAGGTAGCAGGCACGGATGCCCGGGCGGGAGTCGATGAGGGTCATGTCCAGGTCGAAGCCGATGGTGAGGGGCATGCGGACCATTGTGCCGTGCGGGTTCAGTCTCGAAAGGGCGCGGTACCGCGCCCCGCTACGGGCGCGGGGAACGGCGCGACCGGCCCCCACCGGCCCGCGGTTCACCAGCGTCCTGTCGGCGGAACGCCTACCGCCTGCGCTGGGAACGCCAGACCAGGAACAGGGCCGAGGCCACGGCTGCGCCCCGGACCACCCAGGGCCAGGTCCCGGCCACGGCGTCGTTCATGTGGCCCTGGGGGATGGGAGCGCCCCAGCGGCCGCTCTGGCGGCCCCACAGCCACAGCACGCCGGACGCGAGCGCGAGACCGGGTGCGCCGAGCACCGCCCACTTGGTCTCCACCGGGGTCAGCCGCCGGGAGCCATAGGCGATCAGCCAGCCCAGGGCCATCGCGAACCAGTTGCCGAGTACGGCACCGGCGACCAGCGCGGCGGCGGCCAGCAGCAGCAGGGGGTTGGTCCAGCCGGCGGCGGGGCCCGGCAGCAGGCGGCGGGCGGCCGGGGCGGAGGGTGCGGAGCGGCGGGCGAACGGACGGCGGCGCCGGGCGGGCTGCCGGGCGGTGGGCTGCTGGTCCGTGAGGTCCGCCGGGTCCTCCGGGGCCTCCTCCCGCGCCTGCCCCGTCCCCTTCGGGTCCTCGGGGCCCTCCGGGTCCTTGCGGGGTTGTCTGAGCAGGTCGGGGATCTCCACCCCGCCGACGAAGCCCGGTACGGAGTCGGCGTCGCCCGCCAGGTCGAGCGGGCTGCCCTGCACCCGCCACCAGTCGGGCTGCACCGCGCTGTCGCCGAGTTCGTGTGCGGCGGCGAGGTGGGGCGGGGAGGGGCCGGTGCGCGGGGCGGGCGGCTCCGGCTCGGCGGGGCGCGGCCGGGGGACGATCCTGCGCAGCCCCTTGGGCCGTTCCCCCGTATCCGGCGTGTCCGTCTCCCGCTGGACGGGCACGGAGGCGGACGGCGGCTGCGGCGGCCGTCCCGCGCCCGACGCGGAGCCGCCGGCCGCCTCGACCACCTCGTCCGGGGTGCCCAGCCGGTCCAGGATGCGGCGCACGGCGGCGGGGCTGTCCACCGCCATCCCGGCCCGGCACCGGTCGATCTCGTTCCGCAGGTCCGACACCAGCCGCATCCGCGCGGACGACGGCAGCTGCCGCTGGTGAGCGACATCGCCGACACGGCTCAGATACTCGTAGACGACCTGGTCGCTTTCGATCCCCACGCAGCCCCTCCGGGGTGGTGCCGATGAACCCCGCTGAGGAAGGTACCGCTTCTTCCCGGCCGCTCGGAGCCGCTGCGCCCGCCCGGTCGGCTACCGTTGACCGGATGAGCCCCGAGGCCCACTCAGCCCCCCGGTCCCTCGCCGAGTCGCTCCGCATCAGGGACGACGCCTCGCTGGCCGCGCTGCTGCGCAGCCGACCCGATCTCATCACCCCCGTCCCCACCGACCTCACCCAACTGGCCACCCGGGCCGGCACCCGCGCCTCGGTACTGCGCGCGCTGGAGCGGCTGGACCGGTTCGCCCTGCAGGCCGCCGAGTCCCTGGCCGTGGCCCCGGACCCGGCGTCGTACGGCACGCTCCTCACCCTGATGGCAGGGGACGCCGGAGACGAGATCGTGGCCGACGCGCTGCCCCGCGCCGTCGGCACCCTGCGGGAACAGGCCCTGGTGTGGGGCGACGACGAGCGGATGCGCCTGGTGCGCACGGCGCGCGAGCTGCTCGCGCCGTCCGCCCAGCACCCCTCGCCGACCGGCCTCGGACCGAGCGTGCAGGAGGCCACCTCGGGCATGTCCCCGGGGCGGATCCAGGAGATCGTCGCCGCCGCCGGGCTGGCCTCGACGCACGACTCGGTCTCGGCGGTGGCCGCGCTCACCGGCCTGTTCACCGATCGCAAGAAGATGACCGGGCTGCTCGGCGAGGCCCCGGAGGCCTCCCGCGAGGTCCTGTCCCGGCTGGTGTGGGGGCCGCCGTACGGGCAGGTCACCGCCGACCCGGCCACCCATCTGCGCTGGCTGCTGGACCGCGGCCTGCTGCTGCCGACCGCCCCGGGCACGGTCGTCCTGCCCCGCGAGGTGGCTCTGCATCTGCGCGCGGGCCGCGCCCACCGTGCGCCCGAGCCGCTGCCGCCCGCCGTCGAGCCTTACGCCACCCACGCTCCCCAGGTGGTGGACGCCACCGCCGCCGGGCAGGCGTACACCGCACTGGCCACCGTCGAGGAGCTGCTGAAGGACTGGGACGAGGGCGGCCCGTCCGTGCTGCGGGCCGGCGGGCTGAGCGTGCGGGACCTGAAGCGGACCGCCGTCGCGCTGGACGTGTCGGAGCCGATCGCCGCCTTCTGGGTCGAGCTGGCGTACGCGGCCGGCCTGCTGGCCTCCGACGGTGAGGCCGACGAGCGGTACGCGGCCACCCCCGCCTACGACGAGTGGCTGGAGCGGCCTCCCGCCGAACGCTGGTCCCGGCTCGCCGAGGCCTGGCTCACGGCCACCCGGACGGCGGGGCTGGTCGGCGGACGCGACGCCAAGGACCGCACGTTGTCCGCGCTGGGGCCGGGACTCGACCGCTCCGCCGCCCCCGAGGTACGGCACCGGGTGCTGACCCTGCTGGCCGGGCTGCCCAAGGGCGCGGCCCCGGGCGCCGAGTCGGTGCTGGCCCGGCTGCGCTGGGAACGGCCGCTTCGCGGTCAGCAGCAGGGCAACGGCGACGACGATCTGCGCACCCGGCTGGCCCGCTGGACCCTCTCGGAGGCGGAACTGCTCGGCGTCACCGGACGCGGGGCGCTGTCCGCACAGGGGCGGGCGCTGCTCGGCGCGCCGAAGGCGGCGTCGGCCGCGTCGGTCGCGTCGGTCGCATCGGCCGACGTGGCCGCCTCCGGCTCCCCCGAGCCCTCCGGTCCCGGTGACAAGCTCCCCGTCCACCACCGTCCCGCCCCTCCCGTCGAGCTCCGCTCCCCCGCCGAGCAGGCCGTCGCCACCGCCGCCGCTGCCCGCCTTCTCGCGCCCCTGCTGCCCGAGCCCCTGGACCATGTGCTGCTGCAGGCCGACCTGACGGCGGTGGCCCCCGGCCCGCTCAAGCGCCCGCTCGCCGACATGCTCGACGTCCTCGCGGACGTCGAGTCCAAGGGCGGCGCGACCGTCTACCGCTTCACCCCGGCCTCGGTCCGGCGCGCCCTGGACGCCGGACGGACCGCCGCCGACCTGCACGCCTTCCTCACCGCGCACTCCCGTACGCCGGTCCCGCAGCCGCTGGCGTACCTGGTCGACGACGTGGCCCGCAAGCACGGGCACCTGCGGGTGGGCGCGGCCTCGGCATACGTGCGCTGCGACGACGACAACCTGCTGAACGAGATCCTCGCCGACAAGCGGGCGGCCGCCCTGCGGCTGCGCCGTCTCGCCCCGACCGTCCTGGCCTCCCAGTCGGACCCGGCGGCCCTGCTGGAGGGCCTGCGCGCGATGGGTTACGCGCCCGCCGCCGAGTCCGCCGAGGGCGATGTGCTGATCACCCGCGCCGACGCCCACCGCACCCCGCCGCGCACCGCGCCCGAGCCGGTGCCGGACGGCCCGCCGCCGCCCGACGCCACGCTCCTGTCGGCCGCGATCCGCGCGATCCGGGCGGGCGACCTGGCCGCCACCGCCCCGCGCAAGGCGTCCGGGGCCACCGGGGCGCCGCTCGCGGGCGGTGAGCTGCCCCGCACCACCTCCGCCGAGACCCTGGCCACCATGCAGGCCGCCGTGCTGACCGGCGGGTCCCTGTGGATCGGCTATGTCAACGCCGAGGGCTCCGCCAGCCAGCGCGTCATCGCCCCGATCCGCGTGGAGGGCGGTTTCGTGACGGCGTACGACCACACGGCCGACGAGGTGCGGACGTATCCGCTGCACCGGATCACCGGGGTCGCGGAGCTGGCGGACGAGTGAGGCAGGGGCCGGGCCCCGTCAGCAGTCCTTGACGGGGGCGTCCGCGGGCAGGCCGAAGTGCCTGCGGGCGGCGGTCTCCGGATCGGTGGACGCTCCCGCGTCCTCGGGGCCGGGCTCGGCGAAGAAGCTGAAGTGGTCCTCCACCCACCGCTCGGACCCCGCGCCGTCCGGCGCCTCCTCCCGCGACACCACGCGATAGCCGCCGTCCGCGCCGGCATCCCGCCTCAACCGCACCACCTGCGGGACCTCGGCGCCCGAGCACTCCACAAGAGCGCCCTGCCGCACCCCGTACTCCCCGCACGAGGTGGTGACGCCCGCCCGCACGAGACCGTCGTGCTCGTCGAGGTCCCGTACCTCGGCCCGGCAGAACCACCGCGCCCGCAGACCGGGCTGCGTCTCCCCGTACCCGCTGCCCTTCGAGTCGGCCACCAGCCGGGCCTCGATCACCGGCCTGACCTCGCTCCACAGCTGCCGGTCGACGCCCGCCGGCCCCGCGACCCACGCCCCTGTCACCACCAGCACCAGCGTGGCTCCCAGACCGATCCCCCACCTGCGCTTCGACATCGCCCCGCACTCCTCCCCGGAGCGCGCCCCCGCGCCGCTCCCCTGGACCGAGACCCGCGCCGCGGGCACATGGTTGCAGCGCACGGCGCGATCATCCGCCGGTAGGGCACACTGGACGTTTGGCCGTGCGGAAGGGAAGTGCGTAGGTGAACGGACCGCTGATCGTCCAGTCGGACAAGACCCTGCTGCTCGAAGTCGACCACGAGCGGGCCGACGACTGCCGTCGGGCCATCGCGCCCTTCGCCGAGCTGGAGCGGGCCCCCGAGCACATCCACACCTACCGGGTCACGCCGCTGGGCCTGTGGAACGCGCGGGCCGCCGGCCACGACGCCGAGCAGGTCGTGGACGCGCTGGTGGAGTACAGCCGGTATCCGGTGCCGCACGCGCTCCTCGTGGACATCGCCGAGACGATGGACCGGTACGGGCGGCTCACCCTCAGCAAGCACCCCGCGCACGGGCTGGTCCTCACCACCACCGACCGGCCGGTGCTGGAGGAGGTGCTGAAGTCCAGGCGGATCACGCCTCTGGTCGGCGCACGCATCGATCCGGACTCCGTCGTCGTGCACCCCTCCGAGCGCGGCCAGATCAAGCAGGTGCTGCTGAAGCTGGGCTGGCCGGCCGAGGATCTCGCCGGCTATGTGGACGGCGAGGCTCATCCGATCGAGCTGCTGGAGGACGGCTGGGCGCTCAGGCCGTACCAGAAGCAGGCCGTGGAGAACTTCTGGCACGGCGGGAGCGGTGTGGTCGTGCTCCCGTGTGGTGCCGGAAAGACGCTGGTGGGCGCCGGGTCCATGGCCCAGGCGAAGTCCACCACCCTCATCCTCGTCACCAACACCGTCTCGGCCCGGCAGTGGAAGCACGAGCTGGTGAAGCGGACCTCGCTGACCGAGGACGAGATCGGCGAATACAGCGGGACGAGGAAGGAGATCCGCCCGGTCACCATCGCCACGTACCAGGTGCTGACGACCAAGCGGAAGGGCGTCTACCCGCACCTGGAGCTGTTCGACTCCCGCGACTGGGGCCTGATCGTCTACGACGAGGTGCACCTGCTTCCCGCGCCCGTCTTCAAGTTCACCGCGGATCTCCAGGCCCGGCGCCGCCTCGGCCTCACCGCCACGCTGGTCCGCGAGGACGGCCGCGAGTCGGACGTGTTCTCGCTCATCGGGCCCAAGCGGTTCGACGCGCCCTGGAAGGAGATCGAGGCGCAGGGCTACATCGCGCCCGCCGACTGCGTCGAGGTCCGGGTGAACCTGACCGACTCCGAGCGGCTGGAGTACGCCACCGCCGAGACGGAGGAGAAGTACCGCTTCTGCGCCACGACCGCGACCAAGCGGAAGGTCACGGAGGCGATCGTCCGCCGCTTCGCGGGGCAGCAGATCCTCGTCATCGGCCAGTACATCGACCAGCTGGACGAGCTGGGAGAGCATCTGAACGCCCCCGTCATCAAGGGCGAGACGTCCAACGCGCAGCGCGAGAAGCTCTTCGACGCGTTCCGCGAGGGCGAGATCAGCGTGCTCGTCGTCTCCAAGGTCGCCAACTTCTCCATCGACCTGCCGGAGGCCACCGTCGCCGTCCAGGTGTCCGGCACCTTCGGCTCCCGGCAGGAGGAGGCCCAGCGCCTCGGCCGCGTCCTGCGCCCCAAGGCCGACGGCCACCAGGCCCACTTCTACTCGGTCGTCGCCCGCGACACCATCGACCAGGACTTCGCCGCCCACCGCCAGCGCTTCCTGGCCGAGCAGGGCTACGCCTACCGGATCGTCGACGCGGACGAGATCCTCACCGGGGGCACCGGCTGAGCCACCGAGAGCGCCGTCCCCGCCAGGAGCGCCAGGGCCAGCAGCGGGTACGGCGCGGCGAGCGGCTGCTGCCACCAGGGCAGGTGCAGGTCGCGGTCGCCCGCGTGGGGGATCAGCCACAGGGTGCGGGCGGTGAAGAGGGCCGCCGTCAGGGCCGCGAGGCGCAGACGTGACTCGGCCAGGAGCAGCGCGAGCAGCGGCACGCACCACACCCAGTGGTGGGACCAGCTGATCGGTGAGATCAGCAGGGCGGTGAAGGCGGTCAGAAGGATGCCGTGGCCGTCCTCGCGGGTGCGGGCCGCCAGGGCCAGGCCCGCCGCCGCCACGGCCGCCGCCGGAAGGGCCCAGGCGAGGCCCGGCGCCGGGTCGTGCAGCGCGCGGGCGATCAGGCCCTGCAGGGACTGGTTGTCCACGATCCATGACTTGCCCACCCTTCCGGTGTCGTAGAGGCGTCTGGTCCAGAACTCGGCGCTGGCGGAGGGCAGCAGCAGGGCGCCGAGCAGGACCGTGGCGGTGAAGGCGGCCGTCGCCGTGGCCGCCTCCCGCCGGCGTCCCCTCAGGAACAGATGGGCGATGAAGATCGCCGGCGTGAGTTTGATCCCCGCAGCCACGCCGAGGGCCAGGCCCTTGGTGCGGGTGCAGGAGCCGCGGGTGAGGTCCCACAGGACCAGACAGGCGATGGCCAGGTTGATCTGGCCGAACAGGAGCGTCTGGAAGACCGGTTCGAGCCAGAGGGCGAGGGCGGTGGCCGTGCAGAGGAGGGGCAGGGGCAACGGGCGCGCGACCAGGCGGGCGGAGAGGGCGACGAGGCCGGCGAGCAGGAGCGCGTTGCCCGCCAGGAACAGCGCCTTCAGGGCCGGGAGCGGGATCCAGGTCGTGGGGACGAACAGGACCGCCGCGAAGGGCGGGTAGGTCGCCGGGAGCCGCCACTCGGTGACCGTGAAGCCGTACAGGTCGCCGCCGCGGACGACGGCCGCGCCCTCGGCGCGGTAGACCAGCAGGTCGGCCATCGGGGCCCGCTGCAGGACGCACAGGGCGGTGAAGGAGCCGAGAGAGACCGCGAGAAGGAGCAGGGGCAGCAGGGCAGGGAGGGGCGTCACCGTCCGTTTCCGCACGGAGGTGACCCTATGCCGTTACCTGCGGCGTATGCCTGCTTCCTCGCCGTACTCGCCGAGGATCACGACCCTGAACCCGGCCTCCACGAACACCTTGACGGCACGCAGGGCGTTGCCCAGCGGGTGATGGTGAGGGCCGTCGACGGCGGTGGCACCGGACGGGGGCCGGACAGAGGCTGGAGAGACGGTTGCTGCGCTCATGTCTCCATGGTGGAACCTCGGGTATCGATCCGGTATCGGTCTTCGGGTCCAATTCCGCGGACCTCCGCGTAGATCTCCGGGTGGACCCCACCCCTACACCGGAAGTGCCGCGTCCCCTAGGGGGCGGAGGCTCCAGGGCACGGAGGGGGACACTCCGGCGCGCGGAGACGGACACTCCAGCGCGCGGAGACGGACACTCCAGCGCGCGGAGAGGGACACTCCGGCGCGCGGAGAGGGATCCTCCGGGACGAGGAGGCGGAGGCTCCAGAGCCGGGGGCGGAGATTCCGGGGCCCGGCGCAGACACCCCACCGAAATTCATTGGCCCCCTCCCGGCCACTTCACCTAAAATCTCCGCTCTTGCCCGCCTCCCTCATGGAGAGCCGCCGCCCGGCCGGAAACCGGACAGCATTCGTCACAGCCACGCTCCACACGCAGCAGGCCCACCGGAGGCACCCCCTTGTCCACGCCCACCCACGAACCGCTGGACGCTTTCCCCGGCGACTGCCCCGCCGACCCCCTCGCCCGCGAACGCTCCCACCTCGGCGCGTCCCGGGCCGCCCTGCGCGCCATGCGCGAGGACGTCGAGGCGCTGGACATCAGCAACGCCGCCGCGAACTGGGTCAGCGCCGAGGTGCTCGCCCGCCAGATCGACGAGCGCATCAAGGCGCTCGCCGACCTCAGCGACACCCCCCTCTTCTTCGGGCGCCTCGACTACCAGCACGCCCCGGGCGCCGAGCGGGCCGAGGGAGCCGAGGGCGAGCGGTTCTACATCGGGCGACGGCACGTGCACGACGCCGACGGCGACCCGATGGTGATCGACTGGCGTGCCCCGGTCTCGCAGCCGTTCTACCGCGCGTCCAAGAAGGACCCGATGGACATCGGGCTGCGCCGCCGCTTCGGCTACACCGGCGGCGACCTGACCGCGTACGAGGACGAGCACCTGTCCGACCCGGCCGATCCGGCCGAGGCTGCCACCACCAGCACGCTCCTCCAGCAGGAGATCGAGCGGCCCCGCGTCGGCCCCATGCGCGACATCGTGGCCACCATCCAGCCCGAGCAGGACGAGATCGTCCGCAGCGGCCTCGGCGGAACCGTGTGCGTACAGGGCGGCCCCGGCACCGGAAAGACAGCCGTAGGCCTGCACCGGGTCGCCTACCTCCTCTACGCCCACCGGGAGCGGCTCGCCCGCACCGGCACCCTCGTCATCGGCCCGAACAGGTCCTTCCTCCACTACATCGAGCAGGTCCTCCCGGCCCTCGGTGAGTTGACCGTGCACCAGGCGACCGTGGACGACCTGGTCGCGCATGTGGAGGTACGCGGGACGGACGACGCGGCCGCCGCCGTCGTCAAGGGCGACGCCCGGATGGCCGAGGTGCTGCGCCGGGCCCTGTACTCCCACGTCAGCATGCCCACCGAGCCGATCGTCGTCGTCCGCGGCTCGCGGCGCTGGCGGGTGCCGGCGTACGAACTGGAGGACATCGTCCGGGAGTTGCTGGGCCGGGACATCCGCTACGGCGCCGCCCGCGAGGCCCTGCCGCAGCGCATCGCGCACGTGGTGCTGGTGCAGATGGAGCGGTCCGGGGAGGCGCCCGACGACCGGGTGCAGGACGCGGTCGCCCGCAACAGCGCGGTGAAGGCTGCCGTGAAGGCGGTCTGGCCGGCCGTCGACCCGGCGAAACTGGTGCTGCGCCTGCTGACGGACGCCGACTTCCTCGCCGCACACGCCGAGGGGATCCTGGACGAGGACGAGCAGAAGACGATCCTGTGGGCCAGGCCGGTGCGCAGCGTGAAGTCCGCGAAGTGGTCGGTGGCGGACGCGGTGCTGATCGACGAGGCGACCGACCTGACCGAGCGCACCCACTCGCTCGGGCACGTCGTCCTGGACGAGGCCCAGGACCTGTCCCCCATGCAGTACCGGGCCGTCGGCCGCCGCTGCACCACCGGCAGCGCGACCGTCCTGGGCGACCTGGCGCAGGGCACGACCCCCTGGGCGACGCGCAGTTGGGACGAGGCGCTGGCCCATCTCGGCAAGCGCGAGGGGATCATCGAGGAGCTGACGGCGGGTTTCCGCGTCCCCACGGACGTCATCACCTACGCCTCCCGCCTCCTCCCGCACATCGCACCCGGCCTCACCCCGGTCGCCTCGGTCCGTGAGAACCCGGGCTTCTTCGAGGTCCGTAGGGCGACGGAGACGGCCGAAGTGGTCGCCGCCTGCGAGGAGTTGCTGCGCAACGAGGGCTCGGCGGGCCTGATCGCGGCCGACGCCCGCGTCCCGGCACTCGCCGAGGCCCTGACGGCGGCCGGGATCACCTACCTGGCCCCGGGCGAGGAGACGACCCGCGAGACCCGCCTCACCCTCGTCCCGGCGTCCCTCGCCAAGGGCCTGGAGTACGACTACGTGGTCCTGGACGAGCCCCAGGCGGTGGTGGACGGCGAGCCCGACGAACGCACGGGCCTGCGGCGCCTGTACGTGGCGCTCACCCGAGCAGTGTCGGGGCTGATCGTGACGCATGCGGCGCCGCTGCCCTCGCAGCTCGCCCAGTAGGGTGCTGTGCCGTCCTGTCATGTCCCTTTGGGAAGGCCTGCGTTGAGCTACCCGCCGCATCCCCCGTACCAGCAGACTCCTGGGCCGTACCCGCAGACTCCTGGGCCGTATCCGCAGGCACCGGGGCCTTACCCGCAGACTCCTGAGCCCTACCCGCAGACACCCGGGCCGTACTCGCAGACACCAGGACCCTACCCGCAGGCGCCCGGACCCCATCCGCCCGCTTCCGGCCGGCCGCAGGAGCAGTACGGCGGCGCGATGCCGATGGGCGGGGTACCGATGGGCGGGGTGCCGGCGGGGTGCCAGGTGTGCGGGGCGTCGCCTGCCGCGCCGGTGACGGTCCGCGGCCATCAGGGCATGCTGGTGATCATGCGGTTCCTGCGGCGCGAGGGGGCGTTCTGCCGCACCTGCGCCCTGGCCGTCTTCCGGGACATGCAGTCGGACACGATGGTGCAGGGCTGGTGGGGTCCGATGTCGGTCCTCATCACACCCTTCACCCTGCTGGTCAATCTCGGCGCCCTGTCGGGCATCAAGCGGATCCCGGCGCCGGTCACGGCCGGGTGGCGGCCGCCGCTGGACCCGGGCCGACCGGTGTTCAGGCGGCCGGCCGGTCTGCTGGCCCTCGTCCCGCTGACCGGGCTGGGTCTGCTGGTCCTCGCGATACCGGTCCTCATGCTCATCGGACTACTGGCCGGGCCGAGCGGGAGTGACGGCACGAGCAGCCACCGGACCCTGACGGTCGGCTCGTGCGCCCACAACAACGACGACTGGCCCCACCAGGACCTCGCATCCGTGTCCTGCGACTCCTCCCTCGCCCAGTACCGCGTCACCGACCCGGGGAGCGGATCCTGCCCGTACGGGGACTATCTCGCCTACCCGGAGTACAGCAGCGACGGCGAGTCGGCGCTGTGCCTGCACCCCCTGAAGTGAGGCGGTGCCTGCATCCCTGACAAGGCGGTGCCCCGCCCGTGGTCGGGCCGTGAAGGCCCAGCCGGGCCGAGGATGCGCTAGGCGGTCCCGCCGTCCAGCACGGCCCGCCACCGACGGACCGCCTCCGCCGAAACCGGCCCGTCCCAGCCTTGCGGCCGGGCGGCGCCGCCGATGTGGAAGGCGTCGATGCCGACGCGGCGGAGGGCGGGGACATGGTCCAGGCGGAGGCCGCCGCCGACGAGGATCGTCTGCCGGTAGCCGGGCTCGCCCTGTCGGGCCGCCTCGGCGAGCAGGGTGGGGAGACCCTCGTCCACGCCTTCGGCCGCCCCGGCCGTGAGATAGGTGTCCAGGCCGGGCAGGTCGGCGAGCTGCTTGCGCAGGGCGTCCCGGTCGGCGGCCCGGTCGATCGCCCGGTGGAAGGTCCAGCGGCAGCCGCCGAGCGCGGCGACGATCCGCTCCACGGCCGCCAGGTCGAGCTCGCCGTCCGCGTCGAGGAAGCCGAGCACGAACTGATCGGCCCCGGCCTCCCGCAGCTCTCCCGCCACCCGGGCCAGACGCCCGACGTCCTCCGGGTCTCCGGCCGCGAACCCGTCCGCCGTCCGCAGCATCACGCGCAGGTCGATGTCGACGGCGGCCCGGATCGCGGCGACGGTGGCGGCGGACGGGGTGAGCCCGTCGGCCGCCATGTCGGTGACCAGCTCCAGACGATCCGCGCCTCCGGCCTGGGCGGCGACCGCGTCCTCGACACCGAGGGCGATCACCTCCAGGACTGCACGCTTGCTCATGGCACCTCATTCATCGGCCGACTACAGGTCTAGTCCAATTCAAGACTACGCCTGCCCCGCGTCGGCCCGGGCCACGCCTCACCCGAAGATGTTCAGCTCCCCCGCCGCCCCCACCACCGGCTCGTACGCCGCCCGTCACGAAGGACCCGCCGCCCGCCACCGAGCAATCGCCACCGGTCACGAAGGACCCACCACTCACCACCGAGCAATCGCCACCGGTCACGAAGGACCCACCACTCACCACCGAGCAATCGCCACCGGTCACGAAGGACCCACCACTCACCATCGAGCAATCGCCGCCGTTTCGCGGAGGAATCGCCACCGGTCGCGGAGGAGCGGAAGAATGAGCGCATGGCCGACCTCGACGCCCTGCGCCTCCGCTTCGCCCACGCCCTGGAGGGAGCCCGCGCCCCGGGCGGCGGTCCCGACCCCGCCCCCTACGCCGACAACCTCCTCACCCGCTGGCAGGAGCCGCAGCGCCGCTACCACACGCTGGCCCACCTGACCGCGGTCCTCGACCACATCGACGCGCTGGAGAAGTACGCGGCCGACCCGGACGCGGTACGCCTGGCCGCCTGGTTCCACGACGCGGTCTACCTGCCCGAACGCTCCGAGAACGAGGAGCGGTCCGCGCATCTCGCCGAGCGGGCCCTGCCCGAGGCCGGCGTGCCGGCGCAGAAGACGGCCGAGGTGGCCCGCCTGGTCCGCCTCACCGTCACCCACGACCCCGCCGACGACGACCGCGACGGCCAGGTCCTGTGCGACGCGGACCTCGCGATCCTGGCCGCGCCCCCGTCGGCCTACGCGACCTACACCGCCGAGGTCCGCGAGGAGTACCACTTCGTCCCCAACGACGCCTTCCACGAGGGCCGCTCGGCGATCCTGCGCCAACTCCTCGCCCTGCCCCGCCTGTTCCGCACCCCGTACGGGCGCGAGCACTGGGAGGCCACGGCCCGCTACAACCTCGCGGGCGAACTGGACATGTTGTCGGCCTGAGGCGACGCCTCCGAGAGGCATCGCCCGCATCTGCCCGTGGGCATCAGGAGAGTCGAGGCCGCCGGAAGTTCCTCCACGACCGAGCCGGAAATGCTGTCGTCCCGGGCGGGCCCACCCCGTACTGTGCGCGCATGCGACCGTTGAGCGGGAACCAGGTGGACGAGGCCGTTGCGGGATGCGTGGCGGCGCTGCGGGCGGTGGTGGACCAGGACTGGAGGGGCGTCAAGGCCGGTCGGCTGGAGTGGAGTTGCCTCGACACGGCCGAGCACCTCGCGGGCGCCCTGTTCAGCTACGCGAGCCGGCTGGTCACCGGTGCCCGGGACTACTTTCCCTGCGAACTCGCCTTCGACGAGGACGCCGGCAACGCAGGCGTGCTGGAGGTGGTCGGGTCGACCGGTGCTCTGCTCTCCGCCGCCGTCCGCTCCACCCCGCGCGCGGTGCGTGCCATCCACCCGTACCCGTTCGGCAGCGCCGACCGCGAGGGCTTCGCCGCGATGGGCATCACCGAGCTGCTGCTGCACACCCATGACATCGCTCAGGGCCTCGGCATCGCCCACGAGCCGTCCGAGGAACTCGCCGAGTCCGCCCTGACCTGGCTCTTCCCGCACGTCCAGCCCGGCCCCGCGCCCTGGCCGACGCTGCTGTGGGCGACCGGCCGCGGGGAGCTGCCCGGCCGGGCCCCGGTCACCGACTGGCGCTGGCGCAACAACCTGGTCATCCCCGCCGAGCGCCTCACCCTGACCGGCATCCGCCCGGCCGCCGCCCGCGATCTGCGCCAGGGCGGCGACGGCGGCTTCGAGTGGCTGGACGGCGAGCCGTACGAGGGCACGCGGCAGGCCTCGACCTCCATGGTGAAGGCGTACGAAGCGGGCGTGCACCGGCCCGAGTTCGGGGTCTTCGCCCTGATCCGGCGCGAGGACGGCCGCGCGATCGGCGGCATGGGCTTCCACGGCGTCCCGGACGAGGAGGGCCGGGTGGAGATCGGCTACGACCTGGTGGAGGGTGCCCGCGGCCAGGGCTATGCCACCGAGGCCCTGCGCAGCCTGGCGGAGTGGGCGCTGGCCCGGGACGACGTCGACATGGTGTTCGCGACCATCGAGCAGGCCAACATCCCCTCGCAGCGCGTGGTGTCCCGGGCGGGGTTCACCCGGGCGACCGTGGACGAGGAACGGATCGCACAGGAGGAGTACGACATGGACGCCGGGCTGCAGCTCTACATCCGGCGCGGCGCCTGACGCCCCTTCCCAGGGCCCCTCCCCGGCGCACTTCCCTGCGTCCGTCGCTCCGCGCCCGAACTTCCCTACGTCCGCCTGTCCGCGTCCGTTGGTCCACGCCCGCTCACCTACGCCCGCCTCGCCCGGCGCCCCTTGCGCCTGCGCAGTCCGGACGACAGCAGCAGCCGCACCACCTCGCGGCTGCTGACCTCCACCGCCCCGGCGGCCACCGCGTCCGCGTACCGGTGCGACGGCAGGTCGTAGTGGTCGCGCTCGAAGGCCCGCCGGGGTACGCCCAACTCCTCGGCGAAGAAGTGCAGTTCGGCGTAGGACACATCGCTCACCAGGTGCGACCACATGCGTCCGTGGCCGGGCCAGGACGGCGGGTCGATGTACACCGTCACGGGCGCCTCACGAGGACGCCGCCCCGCCCGTGGCGTGCCCCAGCCCGCCCACCGCGGCGACCTTCACCCCCGCCTTGTGGCACACCCAGTGCGGATCTGGGCCCAGTTCCGGCTCCACGTCCAGCGCGTGCGGGTCGCCCGTGCCGCACACCGGGCACAGGGGCCAGCGGCCGTACCGCTCCAGCAGGGCGTCCTGCACGTCCTGTGCGACCAGCCCGGCCACGTAGTGGGCGCCGTCCGGCCACTGCTCGACCCACCAGCGCCGCTGGGAGACGGAGTCCTCGACCATGGAGACCACGTCCGCCTCGGCGACGTCGCCCGCGACCAGGTCGGCGAGCACCAGGGCTCGGGCGGCGTGCAGCGTCTGTTCCAGCGGACTCAAGGACTCCATGGTCCCATTGTGCGCACTCTTGACCGCGACAACGAGCCGAAAATATCTTTCAGGAGTGACCCAGGACCTGAAGGAAAGTTTCGGCAGTCCGGGCGGCTCGCTCGCCGCCAAGGTGCGCACCCTCGCCCCTTCCATGACCCGGTCCATGCAGCGTGTCGCCGAGGCCGTCGCACACGACCCCGCCGGCTGCGCCGCCCTCACCGTCACCGGCCTGGCCGAGCTGACCGGCACCAGCGAGGCGACGGTCGTACGCACCGCGCGTCTGCTCGGCTACCCGGGCTACCGCGATCTGCGCCTCGCCCTCGCGGGCCTCGCGGCGCAGCAGCAGTCCGGTCGCGCACCCGCGATCACCACGGACATCGCGGTCGACGACCCCATAGCCGACGTCGTCACCAAACTGGCCTACGAGGAGCAGCAGACCCTCGCCGACACGGCCGCCGGTCTCGACACCGTCCAGCTGGGCGCGGCCGTCACCGCGCTCGCGGGCGCCCGCCGCACCGATGTGTACGGGATCGGGGCGTCCGGCCTGGTCGCCCAGGACCTCACGCAGAAGCTGCTGCGCATAGGCCTCATAGCCCACGCTCACAGCGATCCGCATCTCGCGGTGACCAACGCGGTGCAGTTGCGGTCGGGCGACGTGGCGATCGCGATCACGCACTCCGGTTCGACGGGGGACGTCATAGAGCCGCTGCGGGTCGCGTTCGAGCACGGGGCGACCACCGTCGCGATCACCGGGAGGCCCGACTCGTCGGTCACGCAGTACGCCGATCACGTGCTGACGACGTCGACCTCTCGGGAGAGTGAGCTGCGGCCCGCCGCGATGTCCTCCCGCACGAGTCAGCTGCTGGTGGTGGACTGTCTGTTCGTGGGTGTCGCCCAGCGGACCTACGAGAATGCGGCGCCCGCGCTGGCCGCCTCCTACGAGGCGTTGGCTCATCGGCACCGGAGCACTCCGCGCTAGGCCGTAGGACTTACACGTTCATGCCTGGGACCGACACGTTCAAGCCGTAGGACTGACACGTTCAGGCCGTAGGACTGACACGTTGTGGGGATCTGCGGGTTCGTCGTGGCCTGTCGCGCCCTCGCGATGGAGCCGCACATCGAGCAGAGCCCCGCGCCCCTAGGGAAATGACCCGCCCTGTACTGGAGAGAGCCACCCCCCATGACCTCCACCCCCCGCCGGCTGCAAGCCGAACTCGCCTCTCTGACCACCGAAGCCTTCCGGCCCGACCTCGCCGAGATCGACCGGCTGCCCACCCTCGACATCGCGCGGCTCATGAACGGTGAGGACGCGGGTGTGGCCACCGCCGTCGCCGCACGGCTGCCGGAGATCGCCGCCGCCATCGACGCCGTGGCCGAGCGCATGTCCCGCGGTGGGCGCCTGGTGTACGCCGGCGCGGGCACCGCCGGCCGGCTCGGTGTGCTGGACGCCTCCGAGTGCCCGCCCACCTTCAACACCGACCCGGCCCAGGTCGTCGGCCTGATCGCGGGCGGGCCCGAAGCGATGGTCACCTCGGTCGAGGGTGCCGAGGACTCCGGAGAGCTGGCCGGGCGGGACCTGGACGCGCTCAAGCTCACCCCCGACGACACCGTCGTCGGCATCTCCGCCTCCGGCCGCACCCCGTACGCCGTCGGTGCCGTGGCGCACGCCCGTGCCCTGGGCGCGCTGACCATCGGCCTGGCCTGCAACGAGCACAGCGCGCTCGCGGCCGCCGCCGAGCACGGCATCGAGGTCGTCGTGGGCCCCGAGCTGATCACCGGGTCCACGCGGCTGAAGGCGGGCACCGCGCAGAAGCTGGTGCTCAACATGGTCTCGACGATCACGATGATCCGGCTCGGCAAGACGTACGGGAACCTGATGGTCGACGTGCGCGCCTCCAACGACAAGCTCCGGGCCCGCTCCCGCCGCATCGTGTCCCTCGCCACCGGAGCGCCCGACGAGGAGATCGAGACGGCGCTCACCGAGACCGGCGGCGAGGTGAAGAACGCCATCCTGGCCCTCCTCGCCGGTGTCGACGGCCCGACGGCCGCCCGCCTTCTGGAGGAGTCCGGCGGACATCTGCGTGCCGCGCTGGCGGACGCGGGCGGCTGACCCGCACGCTCGGGGCGTGCGCAACGACCCAGCCTCCACCGCAGCCGCCGTCCTCGCCCGGGTCGGCGGCCCCGGGAACGTCCTGTCCGTCACCCACTGCATGACCCGGCTACGGCTCGGCGTCGCGGATCCGGCGCCGGTGGACGAGGAGGGGCTGAGGGGGCTGCCCGAGGTGCTCGGGGTGGTGCTGGACGGGGAGTCGTCCCTGCAGGTCGTCCTGGGTCCGGGAGTGGTCGCCGAGGTCACGGCCGCGGTGCAGGAGAGGATGCAGGAGCGGTTGGCAGAGCGGCCCGTGGACGCGAACGGGCGGGTGGCGGGCCGGCGCGGCGATACGGGCGACCGGGCGGCAGGGCAACCCGTCGACCCGGACGGCCGGGCGGCAGGGCAACCCGTCGACCCGGACGGCCGGGCGGCAGGGCAACCCCTGGACGCGGGCGACCGGGTGAAGGAGCGGCTCCGGCAGCGCAACGCCACCCCCTTCAAGGCCGCCCTGCGCCGTGTCGCGGCCGTCTTCGTGCCGCTCATCCCGGCCCTGATCGGCTGCGGCATCCTCGCCGGGCTCAACGGGCTGCTGCTGAACGCGGGATGGCTGCCCGGCCTGACCCCCGCGCTGGCCGCCGTCGCCTCCGCCTTCATGGCGCTGATCGCGGTGTTCGTCGGGTACAACACGGCGAAGGAGTTCGGCGGCACTCCCGTGCTCGGCGGGGCGGTGGCGGCCGTGGTCGTGTACCCCGGGGTGGCGAAGGTGACGGCGTTCGGGGTCCATCTGGCTCCGGGGCAGGGCGGGGTGCTCGGTGCGCTCGCGGCGGCCCTGCTGGCCACACGGGTGGAGAAGTGGTGCCGGGGCCGGGTGCCGGGCGCGCTGGACGTCCTGCTGACCCCGACCGTGACCGTCCTCGTCTCCGGCCTGGTCACCCTCTACGGCCTGATGTACGCGGCCGGCGCGGTCGCCTCGGCCATCGGCACGGCGGCCGACTGGCTCCTGACGACAACCGGTGCCTTCGCCGGACTGGTCCTGGGCGGCCTGTTCCTGCCCCTGGTGATGCTGGGCCTGCACCAGGCGCTGATCCCGATCCACACCACCCTCATCGAGCAGCAGGGCTACACGGTGCTGCTCCCACTACTGGCCATGGCGGGCGCGGGGCAGGTCGGCGCGGCCCTTGCGGTGTACGTCCGCCTGCGCCACGACACGTCGCTGCGTACGACGATCAGGTCGGCGCTCCCGGCGGGCCTGCTGGGCGTGGGCGAGCCCCTCATCTACGGGGTGTCGCTGCCGCTGGGCCGGCCGTTCGTGACGGCCTGCGCGGGCGGCGCGGCTGGCGGGGCCTTCGTCGGCTTCTTCGCGATGCTCGGGGACAAGGTCGGGGCGACGGCCATCGGCCCCTCGGGCTGGGCGCTGTTCCCGCTGCTGGCGGGGAACCGCGGCCCTTGGGTGGCGGCGGCCGTCTACGGGGGCGGGCTGCTCACCGGCTATGCGGTGGGCTTCGTGGCGACGTACGTCTTCGGCTTCGCCCGCCGCCCCCGGACGGCCGCACCCGCGTGACCCGCCGGTTCAGCCGGCCGCAGGGGCGCGCCACACGAGGGTGTAGCGCCAGAAGAGGCGGCGGCGCAGGCGGGCCCCGGGAAGCAGGCGTCCGGCCTGCCGCGACATCTCGGCGAAGGTCATCTCCGGGTTTCGGGTGGGGGCGGTCATCGAGACGGGCACGGGCCGGGTCCGTCCGCGGTTCTTCAGCCACCCCATGGCCGCGTTGAGGGGCAGAGCGAGCAGACCGAGGGCGTGGTCCCCGAGGCTCTCGGCCCGGGCACAGCCGACGACGACCAGGGTCCCGCCGGGGGCCAGCTCCGCCCGGAACCGGGTCAGGGTGTCGGCGAAGGGGAGGTGGTGGAGTACGGCGACGCAGGTGATGACGTCGTAGGGGCCGGCGGGCAGGTCGTGCGGGGCCTCGGCCAGGGTGTAGGCGACGGGGGCCGAGGGGGCGGTCGACTCCCGTGCGCGGTCCAGGATCTCCCGGTCCGTGTCGACGGCGTGGACCCTTTCGGCCCGGCCGGCCAGCAGCCGTGCCAGATCACCGCTGCCGCAGCCCACGTCCAGCGCTGCTGCGCAGCGGCGGGGCAGTTGCCGTAGCAGCCAGGGGTGGTAGTGCGCGTTGTGCGACCACGGGTGCGCGGCGTTGAAGCGGTTCAGGGCGGCGAGGAGCCGGTCCACGAAAGTCGTCTTCATGCCCCCACCCCACCATGGGCCCCGTCCCGCCAGGTGCGCCGTACCCGCCCTTCCCCCGGCGATGCTGTGCTTCGGCGACCACGAGGACCGCGAGACGTTCCTCGCGGTCGTCGGCGTCATGTCCCTGGTCCTCGCCGGGATCAACATCCTCTTCGGCGCCTTCTACTGGTGGGCCTGCCGCGGAGACGTCCGCCGTGGCCGGGACTGGCGGACCATCAGGGGCCGCTTCGGCGCGGTCGGCATCGCCGCCCCGGTGATGCTGCGGCTCGGCATGCTGACCCTGGTCCTGGGTCCCGCGGCGCTCGGCCTGTACGACGTCGTCGACCAGGCCTCCTACGACAGCCTGCTGTACGGCGACTGAGCCGGGGAGCATCGGTGGGAAGCTGGGAGGCATGAACCACGCCCAGCTCACCGCTCTCGGCCGTGCGCTCCGGCTTCTCGGGGAACAAGGGGAAGCGCTCACCGCCGACACCCCGGACGCGCGGCTGCACGAGATCAAGTCCGACCTGCGCCGGGCCCTCGACCTCCTGGACGAGACCGTCGGCACGGGCGCACCCACCACCCGCTGCCCGGAACATCCGCACGGGCCCGTCGACGAGGGCGCGCCCGATCTGTGTCTGCTCTGCGAGACGCGGCGCCGGGCGGCACGGCGGTCGGAGTTCCAGAGCGGCAGGTCGCAGTCGGCCGAGCCCGCCGCCAAGGCCCCGTCCCGGTACGGTGTGCGCGCCGACCGTCCGCAGCCCCAGCAGCGGTGGCTGCCGGAGGCGTGGAACGGGCGCGAGTGGCAGCTGTGCGGCACGCCCCGGCGGGACCAGCGGGAGGCCGAGGCGTATCTGGCCGCCCAGCGGCGCGGGTCGCGGCCCGCCATGGCGTACCGGCTCGTGCACGAGTTCACCGACTACGAGGTGCTGCGGATCTGGGGGACGCCGGTCCAGGTGGACATCGAGCCCATGGGCAACCTCTAGGCCCGTCCGGGCAGCCTCCAGGGCCCGCCCGGGCAACTTCTAGGGCCTGTCCGCCTCCTGGCCCAGCAGCGGCAGGGGCAGGAATGCGTGTCCCTCCCACAGGCGTCTGCTGGTCTCCCTCGGGTACGTGGTGACCGTCGGCTCCGCGTCCAGGACCTGTACCAGGCGTTCGTCCGTGTCGTAGGCCGGCCAGCCCGGGTCGCCGGTCCTGGCGAACGCCGTCCACGAGCGGCGGAAGCGGGACGACAGCTCCTGCGCCTCGGCCGGTACCTCCGCGCCCGAGAAGAGCAGGATCCCCAGGTCGGCGCGGAACGTGCCGAAGAGCAGGGGGATGTCCAGGCCGTGGCAGGCGCCCAGGTACTGGCTGCCGCCGGGGGCCGGCCAGGCCAGTTCGTAGACGTGCGCCCGGCCGCCGCCCGCCCGCTGGGCGTCGGCGAGGTGCAGCGACGGCATCGCGAACAGCCAGTCGGTCTGCACGCGTTCGTACAGGTCGGTGGGGGTGGCGTCGGGGAAGGCGGCGCGGTAGGCCCGCTCGCCCGCCGCGCCGCCGGGGGCCAGCAGCCGCAGGGCGCCGGTCAGCTGGTCCTGCGTGATCTCGTCGAGCAGGCCTTCCATCGCCAGGAACAGGCGGAACTCGTCGCGGTTGTGGCCGACCAGGAGGTCCACGTCCCGGGCCGCGCCCGCCGCGAGGGCCTGCCAGGGGGTGGTGGGCAGGACATCGCCGTCGACGACCGGCGAGAACGGTGTGACCGTGGGCGCCGCCTGGCCCCATCGGTCGGTGCGGTGGAACATCTTGGCGCTCAGCGACTGGCCCGCGTCGGTGAGCCGGCGGGGGTCCACCGTCGCCAGGTCGGCCGCGGCCGGCCGACGGCCCGCCTCGGCCGCGAGGGCCGCCGCCAGGTCGCGTGCCAGCGCCTCGGAGAAGAACGTGCCCGGCAGGCTCTGTGCCACCGCCCGGCGGAACAGGCCGCGGGCCCTCGGCATCGCGAGCAGCGAGGCCACCGAGCCCGCTCCGGCCGACTCGCCGAAGACGGTGATCTGCTCGGGGTCTCCGCCGAACGCGGCGATGTTCGCCCGCACCCACTCCAGGGCCGCCACCTGGTCCAGCAGGCCCCGGTTCGCCGGGGCGCCGTCGAGAAGGGCGAAACCCTCCATGCCCACGCGGTAGTTGAAGGTGACGACCACGACATCGCCGTCTCGGGCGATGTGCTGTGCGTCGTAGGCCGGCTGGCCGGCGTGGCCCAGTTTGTAGGCGCCGCCGTAGATCCACACCATCACCGGGCGGGCGGAGGACGGGTCGGGGTCGGGGGTCCAGACGTTCACCGTCAGCCAGTCGTCGCCCGTCGGGCCCGGCACCCCGGCGGCCTTGCGGCCCTGGATGCCGGGCTCCTGCGGAGGCGGCGGGCCGAACGCGTACGCCTCGCGGGTGCCGTCCCAGGGCCGGGCGGGGCACGGGGCCTGGAAACGGGCCGCGCCGACGGGCGGTTCGGCGAAGGGGATGCCCCTGAAGACCGCCAGACCGTCCTCGTGAAGGCCGCGCACCGCCCCTGAGGCGGTGCGCACCACGGGTCCTGCG
>NZ_JBFAET010000084.1:0-39332 GCF_040642095.1 Streptomyces sp. NPDC020362 | reverse complement strand
GACCCGATGACGGGCCGCACCTGGTCCGCCCGGCGCGGGGGCGGCGCGCACGGGCCGGGCGGCCGGCTCGCCGCCCCCGCCCACGGCCGGCCGCTTCCCGCGGCCGGACCGCTGCTCGCCTGGACCCAGGGCCACGCCGTCCGCCGCGACGATCCCGCCGCCTGCACACTGAGACACACCCTGGAACTCCGCTCCCGGCGGCTGCTCCAGCTGTGGGCGCCCCTGGTCGCCTGGGCCATGCTCGCCCGCGGCGACATCGACGGCTTCGTCGGCTACCGCGCGGAGGCCATCGACCTGCCCGCCGGTGCGCTGCTCGCCCGCGAGGCCGGGATGGCCGTACGGCACCTGGACGGCGCGGAGTTCGGCGGCGGCTTCAGCGGTCCGGACACGGGGCGCTCCTTCGTCGCGGGGCGCCCGGACGTGCTGCCGCATCTGCTGGACCTCGTCGCTACGTCCGCGTCCTCTCCCGGCACCGAGGGCACGTACACGGCGGAAACCGCCCCGACAGGTCCATCGGCGCGGCGTCCTTCGGCGGACGGTACGTCACCCTCGGTCCCCAGGTCCGGCCCCCGTCCCGGGACACCCTCAACGTGAGGTACGCACCGACGGCGACCTCTTCCTCGTCCTGCTGCATGCCAACGCCTTTCACTTTCCGTGGTGATGCATGCACAGAGTGATGTGGAGTTGGGTACCTTCGGAAGATGACAGAGCGTGACAACGGAGTGCGCACCTGGGGGAGTTGAGTACGTGGCCATCGAGGACAATCCGCGCTCGCGGGAGCAGTACGGGCAGGAGCTCAAGCGGCGGCGGGAGGCGGCGGGGCTCACACAGGAGGAGTTGAGCCAGCGTGTCGTGATGTCCCGCACGCACATCGCCCATATCGAGGCGGGGCGCCGACGGCCGGATGTGGAGGATGCGCGGCGGCTCGATCAAGTGCTGGACACGGGCGGGTTCTTTGAGCGGTTCCTGCCGGCGCTGGATGGCAGGAAGGTTGCGGAGCACTTCGCAGAGGCTGCGGAGCTGGAGCGGCAGGCAGTCGCCATCAAGGAGTTCGCGAATGTTCTGGTACCGGGATTCCTCCAAACAGCGGCGTACGCGCGTGAGGTGCTGGGCTCCGGACACCCGGCCAAGAGCGACGAGAAACGTGACAGCCTCCTCGCCACCCGCCTAGAACTCGTAACACGATCTTGTGGATGGGTGCTGGTCGGGCGTGACCGGTACGACGATTCCGCCGTTCGTGAGGTGTGGGGAATCGGCCGTGGATCGTAGAGGATGAACTGTGGGAGCTGATCGAGCCGTTGCTGCCGCCGTGGCCGCGGAAGGCTCCCGGCCCGAGGCCGGTGGATGACCGGCGGTGCCTGCAGGGCATCCTGTACGTGCTCTACAACGACGTCAGTTGGCAACTGCTGCCGCTGGAGCTGGGGTTCGGCTCCGGACAGACGTGCTGGCGCCGGCTAGGTCGGTGGCATGAAGTCGGCGTCTTCGAGACGCTGCACGGCATCCTGCTCGCCGAGTTGCACGCGGCCGACGCCCTGGACTGGACCCGGGCCTGCGTGGATGCCTCCCACATCCGCGCGAAAAAAGGGGGCGAGGCGACCGGCCCGTCACCGGTCGACCGCGGGAAGACGGGCAGTAAACACCATCTGATCTGCGACGGGAAGGGCACCCCGTTCAAGGTCATCACCACCGCGGCCAACGTCAACGACGTCACTCAGACCCTGGCGCTGGTCGACGGCATCCCGCTCGTGGCCGGAAAGCCCGGCCGGCCGCGTAGGCGCCCCGACGCGCTTCTGGGCGACAAGGGCTACGACAGCAACCCCAACCGGCGCGAGCTGCGCAAGCGCCGGATCCTGCCGGTGATCTCCCGCAAGGGCGCCCCCAACATCAAGGGCCTGGGCAAGCTCCGCTACGTCGTCGAGCAGACCTTCTCGCTCCTGCACCACTTCAAGCGCCTGGCTGTCCGCTGGGAATGGCGCCTCGACCTGCACGACGCTCTCGTCTCCCTCGCCTGCGGCCTCATCTGCTGGACACGCCTCAAGAAGGTCCGCAACAGATCAGAAGGGCAGCGGCTCGGAGCTGAGTGACTCGGTATATCCAGGGACCACCGCCCAGGAACGGCGGCGCAGATCGCATCCAAATCGGCGCGGGTCCGGCCCCGGACGTGAAGCCAACTGTGGACGCCCAGGCCATCTTCGCGCAGCAGCTTGCCCGGGGCAGAGAACCATCTTGAAGCGGTCGGGAGATCCGTTCAGCCGATGGTGAAGCGCTGGTTCTGGGCGCCTCGGTCGCAGCGGGCAGTGCGGTAGTAGCCGTTGTCCTGCTGGTAGAGGCAGCGGCCCGTGCCGACGCTCTGGAGCATGATGGCGCTGCGGGCGGCGGGCTGGACGGTGCGCCACTTCTGGTATGAGCCGCCGTTACAGCGCAGGGGGTAGACGTCGCCCCGGTCATTGCTGTCGAGGCAGCGGCCCCAGAAGTTGTTCTTAAGAGTGGTGCTGGTGTTGAGGCGGCCGTTCCACTGCCACAGGAGGCTGCCGCGTCCGGTGGTGCAGCGGTCGCCCTTGAGGCCGGTTTCGGAGGTCTCGCGCAGGCAGTCACCGTAGCGGTAGTTCGCGAAGCGGCTGGTGGCGGTGGCAGCCGAGGCGGGTGTGGGGGTGAGGAGGGGGAGGGCGAGGCCGGCTGCGGCGACGAGGGCGGCGAAGGCTTTCCGGGTCGGGCGGCGCACTGGGGGTCTCCTTACAGTGGTTTTCAGAGGTACCTCAACAGGATCCCCGAACACCACCGCCTACGCCTGAAGAATGGGGAAAACCCGCTGACGACTCCTGAAGGTCCGAGAGGAGGCGCTACGTCGAAGCTGCCACTCATGCCACAGAACGTATCGGAAGCCCGAGCTGCATCGCCAAGAGACAATCAGGCCGCCAGAGAGCGCTGGCCTCCAGGGCCAGTCCGCAGCTTGGCAGCTCGCCAGAGCGGCCAAGCATGGATCCGACGAACGCGATGCCTCGACGACACGACCAAGATCGTGTTACGAGCTCCTAGAACGTGCCCGCATCATGGACGACTTCGATTCCCCCAGGGTCACGCTCCTGCTCAGCGAGGCGGTCCTGCGCCAGGTGATCGGCGGACCCCAGGTGATGTGCGAACAACTGTGACACATCCTTGAATTGAGCGATTGTCGACGCGTCCGCCTGCACGTGCTGCCCTTCACTGTGGGGGCTCACGCTCTTTTGGAAGGTCCGGTCAAGCTCATGTGGTTCGAGGAGCTCCCGCCTGTCGCATACACGGAGGGTCTGAAGTCAGGCAGGGTCTGGGAACTCCAGGGCACGGTACGCGAGTTTGAAGATGTCTACGATCACGCGCTGGGTGACGCGTTGTCGCACCGTAAGTCTCTGGCGTTGCTCAGGTCGGTCGCGGAGGATTACGAGCATGAGGCGCAGCAAGAACAGCATTCCTGACGCATCGGTACTGGCCGGCTGGCGCAAGTCCAGTTACAGCGGTGAGAGTGGCGGCAACTGCCTCGAAGTCACCGCCTGGCGCAAGTCGACGTACAGCGGTGAGAGCGGCGGCGACTGCCTCGAAGTGACCGACGCCGCCGCCCCCACCCACATCCCCGTCCGCGACAGCAAGAACCCCACCGGCCCCGCCGTGCTCTTCACGGCACCCGCCTGGTCGGCGTTCATCGGTGCCGTGAAGATCTGCGGTTAGGGCTCTGCCCGATCAGATCTGGAACGCCTCGAACTTCACGTCGGGACCGCAGGACGATGGTGGGCGGCACGGAAGTGCGGAACGCCCACCGCAGTGCATCAGGCGTACACGGTCAGGCCGGCCGAGCACACGGCGCCCGACGAGTTGGTCATGCACAGGTTGATGTAGAGCTTGGTGCCCTCGGCGACGTCCTTGGTCCGCTGGACACGTTGGCCCGATCCGCTGGTGCTGATCTTGATGCCTATGGACGCCTCGCCACGCGCCCCGAGGCCGTCGGCCGTGAAGTCGGAGACGTAGAGGGTGTCGCCCTTGGTGTACAGGCCGCCGTCAGCAGGGTCGGACTGCCAGTGGGCTTCGCCGACGAAGTTTCCGTGGCGGTCCTTGGCCCAGATGGTGCCGTCACCGGACGAATCGGGGCGCGATATGAAGGTGACGTCGGGAACCCCGGCCGCAGCCTTGGGGGCAAGCGGCCTGTTGGAGTCGGCGGCGGCGGGTGCGGCGAAGATGGCGGCGGTGACGATTGCGGCGCCTGCCGCAGCGGCAGTACGCGTGAGGATGGTTGCCACAGCTGGTTGTCCCCCGTATCAGGTGGTGAGTTCGCGGTAGCGCGACGAAACGCTCTTGCGGTCGGCCGAACGACCGGACCGGGGCGGCCTGCGACCCGGTCGGTGAACGTCCTTTCAGGATGCCGGGATGCCGCCGGTACGTCGTGAGCGCAGAGTGCACAACCGAGTTGGCACTGAGTTCACCCGTACCGCCGGAGGGCCTGGTGCCGGTGGTCCCTGGGGGTGGTGCCGTAGGCCGCGCGGTAGGCGCGGCTGAAGTCGGTCGCGCGGGGGAATCCCCAGCGGGTGGCGATGGCGTGGATGGGGGTGGCGTGCAGCGCCGGGTCGGTGAGGTCGCGGCGGGCCGCCTCCAGTCGCAGGCGGCGGATCCACGCGGCGACCGTGGCGTCCTCGTCCCGGAAGAGGCGGTGCAGATAGCTGGTGGAGATGTGGTGCGCGGCGGCGACCGTGGCCGGGGTGAGGCACGGGTCGTGCAGGTGCTCCCGGATGAACGCCTGGATGCGCAGGGCGAGGGCTCGTCGGTGGGTCTCCGGGGGGAGGCTGTCGTCGGCCTCGATCAGGTGGGCGAAGAGTGCGGCGACCAGGTCGACCAGCACCGTGCCCAGCCGGGGCCGGTCGGCAGGCTGGTACGCAGCGGTGTCCGTGGTCAGCTGGGTGAGGAACCCCGCGAGCAGGGCGCCCATCCCCTCCCGGCCCGACACCGGCGCCCCGACGATCCGGCCGGCCATGTCGCGCGGCAGCGGCAGCAGGGCCTTGGGGACCTCCAGCGCCACCGTAGTGACCGGGTCCCCGCTGCTGTGGACGTCGTTCGGCAGGGAGGAGGAGTTGATGAACAGGTCGTACGGCTTGTACTGGGTTTCCCGGTGCCTCCACACGCCCGCCCCGGTCCCGCGTACGACGAACGACAGGTGGTACGTCTCGGGGTCGGACTGGCGGATCAGCTTCGGCGTGCGCCGGAAGACCAGCGGCTGGAACTTGGCGGACCACACGGTGATGGCACCGAAGTCCAGCACGCGCTGGGAGGCCCGGAAGGCGTCGGCGTGGTCGCTGCGCAGCTCCATGGGGGCATGGGTGCGGCCCAACAGCTCGGCCCAGTAGCCGAACCGGTCCGGCACGGGCACATCGTCACTCCGGAACACCATCTCGCCCGACCGAGGCACACACCGACTCTTCGGACGCTCGCTAGCGCGTCAGCGCCAGCGCCGTCACCGACGTCACCACCGCCGCCGTCGCCAGGACCGCGCCCGTTCCCACCAGGCGTGCCACCGGCACGCGCACCCCGTAGGCGTGGCAGCGCTCGTACCAGAGCAGCGTCGCCAGGGAGGCCCACGGCGTGATCACCGGGCCCGCGTTGGTGCCGACCAGCAGGGCGAGGAGCTGGTCGTGGTTGGCGACCGGGACGGCGGCCTCCCCGGCGAGGTACACGGGGAGGTTGTTGAGGGTGTTGGACAGGCCGCCGCCGACCGCTGCCGCGCGGAACATGCCGAGGACGCCGCCGTCGTGGCCGACCGCGGACGCGAGCAGGTCGTGCAGCCCGTGTGCGTTGACCGTCTCGACCACCAGGAACATCCCCGGCACCATCACGAGCAGCCGCCAGGGGACGAGGGACGGCCGGAGTGCGGACCGGTGCCGTACCGCGAAGGCCGCAACGGCCACGGCCGCCGCCGTCGCGGACGCCATCCACAGCGGTACGTCGGCCACCAGGATGGCCAGCAGGAAGCCGCCGCAGGCGAACGCGCAGGCACGGAAGAGGACCGGATCGGCGGGGCGGTGCACCGCCGGGGGCCGGTAGCGGTCGGCGGCGTCAGCGCGTACGTCGGCGGCGCGGGCCGCGCCGGGGCCGGAAGCCGGTTCGGCCACCGGCTCGGGCCTGTGCGCGTCCGAACCGGCAACTGCAGTCCCACGCCTGCCCCGACGCCAGAAGAACAGCCACAAACAAGCCATGGTCACGGCGACAGCGGCGAGCTGCGGCGCCCACATCCGTCCCGCCAGCCCCAGCGGTGACAGCGCGACCCGGTTCGCGGCCAGCAGGTTCGTCAGGTTGGAGACCGGCAGGAGCAGGCTCGCCGTGTTGGCCAGCCACACCGTGGTCATCGCCAGCGGCACCGGTGCGATGCCCACGCGGGAGGCGAGCGCCAGCATCACCGGGGTCAGCAGGACGGCGGTGGTGTCCAGGTTCAGGGCGATGGTCGTGACGGACGCGAAGGCCACGCAGAGCAGGAACAGCAGCGGGTAGCTGCCCCGGCCCGCCCGGGCCACGCGGGCCGCGAGGACGTCGAACACCTCGGCCCTGCTGGTCAGTTCTGCCAGCACGATGACCGTGCCCAGGAATGCCAGCAGCGGGGCGATGCGGGTCATCGCGTCGGACGCCGAACCGGTGGGCAGCAGGCCCGTGGCCACGCACAGCAGGCCGACCGCCAGCAGGCCGATCGCCACTCGGTCGAGGACATGCAGACGGAGAAAGACACGCACGCCTGGAAGCCTCGCACATCTGTGCCCCGCTGTGACCAGAGGGCCGTCGAACGCCTGGAAACGGCCGGTATTGCGCTCGGTACTCACGGCATCATGGATACATGGTGGCTCGTCAGATCACCCCGGGGGACACCGGGCCATTGGATTTCTTCATCAGTTACTCGCCGGCCGACGAACGCTGGGCGTCCTGGATCGCCTGGACCCTGGAGGAGGCCGGCTACCGCACGGTGCTCCAGGCCTGGGACTTCGTGCCGGGAACGAACTTCGTCGACTTCATGGACCGCGGCGTCAGCGAGTCCGCCGCCGTCATCGCCGTCCTCTCGCGCAACTACGAGCGCTCCCGGTACGGCCGCATGGAGTGGCAGGCGGCCCTGCGGGCGGACCCGGACGCGCCGGAGCGAAGACTGCTCACCGTGCGGGTCGAGGACATCCCGGTGGAGGGGCTCCTGGCCACCATCACCTATGTCGACCTGGTGCCGGTCACCGACCCGTCGGCCGCCCGCGACCTGCTGCTCACCCGCGTCCGGCAGGCCCTCGACGGCCGCGCCCGGCCCGCCCTGCGCCCCGACTACCCGGGCGGCAACGGCCACCCCGCACCGTCGGCGCCGACCGTGCCGTCCCTGCCGCCCTCCGGGCGGCCGCTCGGCCGGTCCGGCTGGGCCGGGCGGCGCCGCCCCGCCGCCCCGCCGTCGTATCCGCGGACGACGGGCGAGACCCGCGGCCGAGAGGCGGTCACCCTGCTCCATCTGGCCGGGCCCGCCTTCGGACGGGGGCAGGACCCCGCCGAGCTGCAGGCGGCGATCTGGGGCGATCTGGTGGAACTCACCGACGCCGGAGCACCTTCGCCCGATCTGCTGGTCGTCACCGGCGACCTGACCGCGAGCGGCAGCCGCCGGGAGTTCGAGCAGGCCCTGTCCTTCCTCACCGGACTGCGCGCCCTGCTGGGCCTCGAACCGCACCGGGTGGCGCTCGTGCCGGGCGGCCAGGACGTCAACCAGGCCGCCTGCCAGGCCTACTTCAGCACCTGCGAGGCCGACGAGATGCCGCCGCGGCCGCCGTACTGGCCCAAGTGGCGGCACTTCGCCGGACTCTTCCAGGAGCTGTACCAGGGCCTCGACGTGGTCTTCGACAGCGACCAGCCCTGGACCCTCTTCCCCGTGCCCGAACTGCACACCGTGGTCGCGGGACTGAACTCCTCGATGGCCTACAGCCACCGCCGCGACGACCAGTACGGCCTGGTCGGACCCGAGCAGGCCGCCTGGTTCGCGCAGGCGCTGCGCCCGCACGAGACCGAGGGATGGCTGCGCATCGGCGTGCTGCGCCACGCGCCCGGCGCGGCCCGGCCGCCCGCGGTCCGCCGCACCGCCGCCTCCCCGGACGGCGCCGGGCCGCTGCGGGACACCGATGTGCTCACCCGGCTGACCGCGCCCCGGCTGCACCTGCTGCTGCACGGCCCCACCGACCCGGGCGCCCAGTCCGCCCTGACCACCCCCTCCGGCGAGGTTCCGGTGATCGGCGGCCTCGCGCCGGGCCGGCACCAGCTGCTCCGCGTCACCCGCGAGGGCCTCGCGACCTGGCAGGGCCCGGGAGAGCCGCGGCGCCGCCCGGTCCAGTGGCGGCGGGCCCACCGGGCCTTCGGGCCCGAGGACACCGACGGACCGGCGGGCGCCACGGCGGACACCCCGCGGCCGGACGGCTCCCTGCGCCCCGAGCCGGAGCTGCGCGCCCTGCAGACCCCGGCCGAGATACTGCTCGCCCGGGTCGCCGAGGTCTGCCGCACCCGCCACGAGGGCGCCCAGATCCGCCAGGTGGACGGCCCCGTGCCGCAACTCCTCGTCACCTGGAGCCAGTCGGGCTTCGTGCGGCAGCAGCGGGTGGCGGTCCACACCGGCACCCCGACCGCGCAGGACATCGAACGGTTCGTGGCCCTCGTGCACGCCGACGACTCCGAGACCGAGGCCGAACTCGTCCACGACGGCCGGCCTCCCGTGGGCGAGCTGCGCGACGCGGCCCGCCGCAGGGGCGTCAGGGTGCGCAGCTTCACCGAGTTCCAGGGCCTGCTCGACCTGCGCGCCTACGTGGCCGCGCAGAGCGAGCGGCTGCGCACCGACCCGCGCTATCCACCGGGCATGTACCTGCCCCAGCGGTACCGGGAGGTGGAACGCCTCGACGCCGAGGACCACGACGGGCTCGTCGACGAGATGCTCCGGCTGCTCGACTCCGACCAGGGCCGCTTCCTGCTGCTCCTCGGCGACTTCGGGCACGGCAAGACCTTCGCGCTGCGCGAGCTGGCCCGTCGCATCCCCGCCGAACTGCCGCACCTCGTACCCCTGTTGGTGGAACTGCACGCCCTGGACCGGGCCTACTCCTTCGAGGGGCTGGTCGCCGCCCACCTCGCCGCCCACGGCGTCGACAACATCGACCTGCGCGCCTTCCGCTACATGCTCCAGCAGGGCCGGATCGTGCTCCTCTTCGACGGCTTCGACGAACTCGTCAACCAGGTGACGTACGACCGCGCCGCCGAACGCCTCCAGGTGCTGCTCGACTCCGCCGTGGACAGCGCCAAGATCCTGGTCAGCAGCCGCACCCAGCACTTCCGCTCGCAGGGCCAGGTGCTGACCGCGCTCGGCGAGCGCGTCGGGCTGCTCCCGCACCGCCGGGTGCTGGCCGTCCAGGAGTTCACCCCGCAGCAGATCCGCGCCTACCTGGTCAACCGCTACGGCGACGCCCAGGCCGCCGACCGCCGGCTGCAGCTCCTCGACGCCATCCCCGACCTGCTCGCCCTGTGCCGCAACCCCCGGCTGCTCGGCTTCGTCGCCGACCTGGACGACGACCAGCTGCGCGCGGTCGCCGGTGCCGGCCGCGCGCTCAGCCCCGCCGGCCTCTACCAGGAGGTGCTCACCGCCTGGCTGGGCTTCGAGGAGCAGCGCGCCGGCGCCGCCCCCGGCCGGGCCCCCGGACTCAGCCTGGACCAGCTGTGGCACGCGGTCACCGCGCTCGCCCTCAGGCTGTGGGAGAGCGGCCAGGACTCGCTGCGCCTGGACGAACTGACCGATGTCGCCGAGACCCTGGCGGGTCTCGCGGGCACCCGGCTGTCGGTGCCGCAGACCGCGCACGCCATCGGCTCCGGCAGCCTGCTGGTGCGCAGCGACGAGGGCATGTTCCGGTTCATCCACGGCTCGGTCGTGGAGTGGCTCGTCGCCCGCGAGTGCGCCCAGCGGCTGACCGCCGGGGACGACACGCTGCCGGCGCGACGCCAACTCAGCCAGCTGGCCGTCGAGTTCCTGTGCGACCTCGCCGACCACCGGCTGTGCCAGAGCTGGGCCGAGCGGCAGCTCGGCGGCGGGGCCGGTGACGAACCCGAGGGGACCGAGGCCGGCCGCGCCAACGCCGTGAAGATCCTCAGCCGGCTGCGCGTGCCCGCCCACACCGATCTGCGCGGCGCCTCCCTGGCCGGTGAGGACCTCTCGCACCGCGACTTCTCGGGCGTCGACCTCACCCGGGCCGACCTCACCGACGCCCGGCTGGTCGGCGCCAACCTCTCCGGGGCCGTCCTGCGGCACGCCCGGCTGACCGGAGCCCGGCTCGACGGCGCCGATCTGACCGGCGCCGACCTGCGTGGCGCCGATCTGCGCCGGGCCCGGCTGATCCGCACCGATCTGACCGGCGCCCGGGTCGACGGTGGCCGGTGGCGGCAGGCGGCCGTCATCTCGGCGACCACCGGGCCCCTGGCACAGACCCCCGAGCTGGCCACCGCGGCCGTCGCCCCCGGCATGGCCGTCGACTCCGGCTTCCGGCCCTCCGCGGTGGGAGTCCCCTACGGCTTCAGCAGCCGCACCCGGCTGCCGGAGCCCATCTCGTACAGCCCCGACGGCGAACTGCTCGCCGTGGGCAGCGAGGACGGCGGTGTACTGCTCTGCGAGGCCGCCACCGGGCTCGCGCTGCGCACCCTGGAGGGCCACACCGGCCGGGTCTACGCGGTCAAGTTCCGTGAACGGGTGCTGGCCACCGGCAGCTCCGACGGCACCGTACGGCTGTGGGACCCGGTCTCCGGCCGCTGCCTGCACCGGCTGGACATCCACCCCGGCGGGGTCTGGCCGGTCGCTCTCGACGCCGACGGCTCCCTGCTGGCCACCGGCGACGCCGACGGCGTGATCACCGTGTGGGACCCGGCCACCGGCACGCCACTGCACCGGCTGCCCGGACACATCGCGCCCGTCTACACGGTGGCGTTCGCGCCGGACAGCACCACGCTGGTCACCGGGGACGCCTCCAGCGTCGTACGCCTGTGGGACCTTGCCACCGGAGCGCAGACGGGCGAACTGCCGGGCCACCGCGGCGCCGTGTACCGGGCACGGTTCAGCCCGGACGGCACCCTGCTGGTCACCGGCGACCACGGTGACGAGCGGCTGGGCGGCACCGTCCGGGTGTGGGACCTCGCCACCGGGACCCAGCGCCACGAGTTCACCGGCCACTCCGGGCGCGTCTACACGCTGGACTTCCACCCCGGCGGACGGTTCCTGGTCAGCGGCGACACCGACGGCGAGGTGCGGCTGTGGGACCTGGCCGCCGGGCGCAGCGCCGGGCTCCTCGGCGGCTGCCGCGGCGCCGTCTACCAGGTGCTGTTCGACCCCGACGGGACACAGCTCGCCGCGGGGGACAGCGCCGGAGTGGTCCGGCTGTGGCGGATCGACCCGGAGTCCGACCCCGTCGCCGTACCACTGAACCGGCAGCCCGCCGAGCACCGCGGCTCGGTGTGGGTGTGCAAGTTCCGGCCGCACGGCGACACGCCCGCCCCGGGCGCCGGCCCGCTGCTGGTGACCGGCGGCAACGACGGTGTCGTCCGCCTGTGGGATCCGTCCACCGGCCAGGGCAAGCGCATCCTGCGCGGCCACGGGCGCCGTATCGGGACCCTGTCCTTCAGCGCCGACGGCTCGATGCTGGCGGCCGGCGGCAACGACGGTGTCGTCCGCGTGTGGCACTCCGCCTCCGGCCGGCGGATGCGGGAACTGACCGGGCAGAGCGACCGTCTGGTGTCGGCGGCGTTCGGTCCCGCAGGCCCGCTGCTGGCCACCGCGAGCAGCGACGGCGACATCTACCTGTGGAACGCCGCCACCGGTGAGTACCAGCGGGAACTGGACGTCGAGACGGACCATGTGTGGGCCGAGGCGTTCAGCGCCGACGGCGAACTGCTGGCCACCGCCAACGACGACGACACGGTCCGTCTGTGGTACCGGGTGACCGGGGCCCACGTGGTCACCATCACCGAGCACTTCGGGCGGGTCCGAGCGATCGCCTTCCGCGGTGACGGTGCCGTCCTGGCCACCGGGTGCGACGACCGCAAGGTGCGGATCTGGGACATGGCCGAGCGCCGGATCACCGGCGTCCTGGACGGACACCGGGACCGGGTCTACGCCGTGGCGTTCGCCCCCGACGGCTCCTGGCTGGCCAGCGCCTCCTGGGACGGCACGGCGGTGATCTGGAAGGACGGGGAGATCGACCACCGCCTGACCGGTCACACCGGCAAGCTGTGGACGGCGGCGGCGCATCCGCGGCGGCATCTGCTGGCGACCGCCGGCGACGACCGGACCGTCCGCCTGTGGGACGCGCGGACCGGTGCCGGGACCGCCGTGCTCACCGGCCACACGGGCCGTGTGCTGGCTGTCGCCTTCAGCCCCGACGGCTCCCGGCTCGCCTCCGCGGGCGAGGACGGCACGGTCCGCCTGTGGCACATTCCCGCGGACGGTCCGCCCGCCCTGTGCGCCACCCTCGTCGGCATGCCCGGAGGCTGGGCCGCCCTGTCGCCCTCCGGCGGCTACAAGTACGAGGGCGACGTCACCGGCGAGTTCTGGCACGCGGTCGGCATGTGCCGCTTCGAGCCCGGCGAGTTGGACGGACATCTGCCCGGCGTGCGGCAGGTGCCGCTGGACGAGCCGCTGGAGTGAGGCGGGAAAGGGGACCGGCAAGAGTTTTGAACATGTTCAATTCCAGGCGTAGGCTCCTGCCATGAGCGACAGAGCCGCCCTGCTCAAGGGCATTCGCGCCTGGCTGGTCTTCTTCGTCGTGTGCCTGGTGCTCAGCGGCGCCACCGCCTTCCCGCTGGTGCACGAACTGCACTGGACCGAGGACGTGCTGCGGTCCCTGTCCGTGCCGCAGTACCTGCCGGGGCTGATGGACTGGATCTCGCGGGTGCGGCAGGGGCTCGACGCGGTCGACGCCGAGTACCCCTTCGTGCTGTACGGCACGGACTGGCTGGCGTTCGCCCACCTCGTCATCGCGGTCGCCTTCTACGGGCCCTACCGCGACCCGGTCCGCAACATCTGGGTCGTCGAGTTCGGGATGATCGCCTGCGCCGGCATCGTCCCGCTCGCGCTGATCTGCGGACCGGTGCGAGGGATCCCCTTCTGGTGGAGCGTGATCGACATGTCGTTCGGCGTGTTCGGGATCATCCCGCTGTACGTCGTACGGCAGAGGATCAAGCGGCTGGAGGCCCTCGGTTCTCCGGCTCCTTCTCCCGCCGCTTGAGGAGTGCGAAGGCCGCGCCCCTGCGCGGCCTTCGGCGGTTCGGTGGTCAGCTCAGGCGCCGGGTGAGTGCCTTGACGAGCTGGGTCCTGGCGACGCGCAGGGCGGGGGTTCCCTCGTGGCGGGCCGGCTTCGCGTACCAGGGCAGTGCGCGGCGGCGCCACTTCGCGGCGGGAAGGGCCGCGGGGACGGGCGGCAGGGGCCACTGCCAGGATCCGAGCCGCAGCTGGCCGCTCCACAGGCCGGCCCTGAGTCCGGTGACCGGCACGCGCACCACGAAGCGGCCGTCCCCGCCCGGCGCAGGGCGGGCCGGACAGCCGACGATGTCGCCCCGATCGCTGGTCAGGACGGCCCTCAGCTCCCCCTCGGGGTACTCGGTGAGCGTGCAGCGGCCGGTGAACTCCAGCTCGGTGGGTGCGTCGGGGGCCCAGCGGACGTCGTCGCCGAGGCTGATGTGCGGCGCCACGCGGTGCTTGGCCTCGCCGAGGTCGAGGGTGAAGTTGCCGTGCGGTGTGGTGGTGTAGAGGGTGACGGCCCGCAACGCGTCGCCGGTGGCGACGACCCGCGTACGGGCCTCGGCGCAGACGTCGGCGGACCGCTTGCTGCCGATCCGGACCTCCTTGGACAGCCCCTGGGCGCCGACGGCGAGGGAGATGTCCCACAGCCCGTCGCCGAGCGGCTCGCCGTCGGCGGCGGTGGCGATGTCGACGACGGCCTCGAACCCGGCCCGGTCGTAGGCGAACCGGCCCTGGTCCTCCTTCGCCCCGAGGCCGGGTGTGGCGGTGTGGGTCACCGGCAGGCGGTACTCGACGGCGCTGTCCCGTTCCCGCAGGACGAGACCGGTGCTGACGTCCTGGGTCTCCACGCGGTGGAGGTAGGCATGGCCGGCCAGGTGCAGCACGGTGCCCCGCAGCTCCGCCCGGGTGACGTGGTGCCGGGTGCCGAGCTGGGCGGTGACGTCGTAGCAGGAGTCGGGGACGGCACGGGCCGGATCGCGGAGGTAGGGGTAGCGGGCGAGCGCGCGGCCCCGGTCGATGAGCAGGGCAGTGGCCGCCTTGGTCCGGCCGGTCTCCTTCTCGAACGCGACGACGTCCAGCAGCTCGTCGAGCATGCGGTTGCGGACCAGGTGCAGCCGCAGCCGGGCCATCGCGGAGAGCCGGTCGTTCATCCCCTCGTGCCACAACGGCTCGATCGCGTCGGCCAGTTGGCTCAGCATCTTCTCCTGGACCTCACGGGGCTCGTGGACGAGCTGGTCGGCGAGGAGCTGTTGGACCTCCACGGTCAGGTGCCGGTGGGCCAGATGGTCGCGACCGGGGCTGGGCGGCACGGTGTCCAGGATCAGGTCGACCATGCGCGGCAGGAACCGCAGCCGGCGTTCGGATCCGGTCAGCCGCCGGGTGATGTTGCCCTCGTCCTCGCGCAGCACCCAGTACAGGCAGTCGTAGTCGGCGACCACGGAGATGCCGGAGGCGTGCAGATAGGCCGCGCCGACGAAGAGCTGGTCCTCGCCGATGGCCAGATCCGTCGGGAACCGCAGCCGGTGACGCTCCAGCAGTTCCCGGCGGAACAGCTTCATGGGGTTGAGCGTCCAGTACACGCGGGAGGAGAAGACGTCCGTGCGTGGCTGGTTGCGCTTGAACATCGACGTGGGCGCGCCGCGTCCGCCGACGCCCACCATCTTGCCCAGTACGACGTCGGTGCCGTTCTCCTCGGCCATGGCGACCATGCGCTCAAGAGCCTCGGGGCCGAGGTGGTCGTCGGCGTCCAGGAAGAACACGAACGTGCCCGTGGCGTGTGCGAGCCCGGCGTTGCGCGGTGCGGACGGGCCGCCGGAGTTGGCCTGGTGGAAGACGTGCAGCAGCCCCGGGTACAGGCCTTCCAGGCGCTCCAGTTCGGCCGCTGTGCCGTCGGTGGAACCGTCGTCGACGACGATGACCTCGAGCCGGTCGCGGCCGATGGTCTGCTCGGCGACCGAGGCGATGCAGCGGGTCAGATAGGGCATCGCGTTGTAGGCCGCGATGATCACCGAGACGGTGGGGCCGGGCATGTCTGTGCGCTCCAAAAATACCGGTCGGCCCCACTCCATGGAGTGTTCCGGTATCTCCTGTGGAGGCTCTCTGCGCGCGGGAACCTTGTCTGTTTCTGTGAACCTACCATTCACTTTCGGTGCCGCAGATGTGGGAGCCGGGTGAAGCGCCAGTTCCGGCCAGGATCGGGCCCTGGTCCCGGGCCCCGGTCTCAGCCCCTGGTCCCGGGCCCGACGGTCAGTCGGGCATGGACCGGAGCGTGTGCAGGGTGTCGATGCGGTTCGTGGTGATGGAGTCGACGCCCAGGTCGAGGAGGCGGCGCAGGGAGCGGCGGGTGTCCGGGGTCCAGACGGACAGCAGGTAGCCGGCGTGGTGGACGCGCGCCGCCAGGTCCCGGTCGACCAGGGAGAAGCGGTAGTTGAGCCAGCGGGGGCGCACCACCTCCAGCAGCGCGGGCCGGGGCGGGGCCAGGGTGGTCCAGGTCAGGGCGATCTCGGCGGACGGATCCTCGGCGCGGACGGCGAGCATGGCCTCGGCGTGCGCACAGTAGTAGACGCGGTCCCCGGCACCGGCCTGCCGTACGACGTCCATGACCTTCCGCACGGTCCGGCGGTCGACCCGGCCGCACAGGTCCACCATCACGCGGCTGCCGTCGGTCGCGGTCAGGGCCTCGTCCAGGGTGGGCACTCGGCCCGCTGTGAGCCCGCGCACCTCGTCGGCCGACAGCGAGCGCAGCGGACGGTCGTGTTCCCACAGCCGCTTCAGCGTCTCGTCGTGCAGGAGCACGGGGACGCCGTCGCGGGTGAGCCGGACGTCGAACTCCACCGCGTCCGCGCCCCGGCCGAGCGCGGAACGCAGGGAGTCGACGGTGTTCTCACGGAAGCGGTAGGGGTCGCCGCGGTGGGCCACGGCGGTCACGGTCTGCATGGCCCCCATTGTGACCATGCCGGCCGTGGTCATGGCGCAGGGATCAGGAGGCGAGCCATGAGGTGGTGTACGTGTCGATCTCCTGCGCGATCCGGGTCTTGTCCGCCGTGTCCATGAAGGACGCCTCGACGGCGTTGCGGGCGAGGCCGGCCACGCCCCGCTCGTCCAGGTCGAGGAGGCGGGCGGCCACCGCGTACTCGGTGTTGAGGTCGGTGCCGAACATCGGCGGGTCGTCGGAGTTGATCGTGACCAGCACGCCCGCCGCGGTGAACTCCTTGATCGGGTGCTCGTCGAGGGTGCGGACCGCGCGGGTGGCGATGTTGGAGGTCGGGCAGACCTCCAGCGGGATGCGGTGCTCGGCGAGGTGGGCGAGCAGCTCGGGGTCCTGCGCCGAGCTGGTGCCGTGCCCGATGCGCTCGGCGCGCAGCTCGGTCAGCGCGTCCCACACCGTCTGCGGGCCGGTGGTCTCCCCGGCGTGCGGGACGGAGCGCAGACCGGCGGCGATGGCCCGGTCGAAGTGGGGCTTGAACTGCGGCCGGGGTACGCCGATCTCGGGCCCGCCGAGCCCGAACGACACCAGGCCCTCCGGGCGGATCCGGTCGTCGGTGGCGAGGCGGGTGGTCTCCTCCGCGGCCTCCAGGCCGGCCTCGCCCGGGATGTCGAAGCACCAGCGAAGCACGGTCCCGAACTCCGCCTCGGCCGCCTTGCGCGCGTCCTCGATCGCGGCCATGAAGCCCAGCTCGTCGATGCCGCGCCGGGTCGAGGAGAACGGGGTGATCGTCAGCTCGGCGTACCGCACCTGCTGCCGGGCCAGGTCACGGGCCACCTCGTAGGTCAGCAGCCGTACGTCCTCCGGCGTGCGGATGAGGTCCACGACGGACAGGTACACGTCGATGAAGTGCGCGAAGTCCGTGAACGTGAAGTAGTCGACCAGCGCCTCGGGGTCGGAGGGGACCTTGGAGTCGGGGTGGCGGGCGGCCAGCTCCGAGACGATGCGCGGAGAGGCGGAGCCCACGTGATGGACGTGCAGCTCGGCCTTGGGCAGTCCGGCGATGAAGCTGTGCAGATCGCGGTCGGTCAAGGGTTCCTCCCCTTAAGCGGCGCCCGCGGAGCGAGATCCGTGGTGCGGGCGCGGGTGATCGGCTGATCGGTGATTCGGGATCATCCTAGGCGGGACCCGGTGCGGTGGCGGTGGGGCCGCGGACCGGGCCGGGCCCGGTGCGGTGGAGCCGCGGATGGTGGGACAGGCCCCGCCGGCGTCCACGACGGACTCGGCCCGCGGAGCGGCTGGGGCCCTGCTTTACCATGACCTGACGATCGACCGAGGGGGATGGGACGTGACGGACCGGACGCAGCCGGGCGCGGGCGAGGGAGCGGGCTTCGACCCGTGGGCGCCGCCCGAGAGCAAGCTGTCGCTGGACAAGGGCGCGCAGCAGCCGGCGCCCGGGCAGCAGCCTCCTGTGCAGGACCAGCAGCCCGCGGTGTCCCCGCCGACCGTGCACGACCAGGCCACCATGACGTCGCTGCCCGGCAGCGGTTTCGCCGCCCCCGGCTTCGGCCCGCCCGCCGCGGCCCCGAGCCAGGGCTGGAGCGAGTCCGCCGTGCCGCCCCCGCCGGTCGCGCCCTCCGCCGTCGGCGCACCAGGCCCGGCGGCGCCGGGCGGGTACGGCTACCCCGCCTACCCGCAGGGGTACGGCTGGCCCGGTATGCCGATGGCCCCGCAGAACGGCATGGGCACCGCGGCGATGGTGCTCGGCATCCTCTCCATCTGCCTGTTCTGCCTCTACGGTGTGCCCTCTCTCGTGCTCGGCGTCATAGCCGTGGTCCTCGGCGTCAAGGGCAAGAAGCGCGCCGAGCGCGGCGAGGCCACCAACCACGGTCAGGCCCAGGCGGGCTTCATCACGGGCATCATCGGGATCGTCCTCGGCGTCGCCATCATCACCTTCTTCGCCGTCGTCATCGTCATCGCCGTCAAGGACAGCAAGAACCACGACACGGACCCCGATCCGTCCTACAACTCCGCCCCCGGCATCTCCGCACCCGTGCTGACACGGGGCTGACCCCCCGGCCCGCGCGGCCCGCCCGCTCGCCCCCGTGGTGCGAGCGGGCGGGCCGCTGTCATATGTGCCGCAGCCGCTCCCGTGCCTCCATCAGCGCGAAGCCCAGCAGATTCGGCCCGCGCCAGCGCTCGGGGTTCGCGGCCGCCTCGTCGTCCGCGGCGAGGCCGATGCCCCACACCCGGTCCACGGGGCTCGCCTCCACCAGGACCCGGTCACCCGTGCCCAGCAGGAACGCCCGCAGGCCGTCGTCCGACGCGAACTTGTGGACACTGCCCTCGACGACGATCCGGAAGCGCTCACGCTCCCATGCCGCCTCGTCGAAGCCCCGGACCAGCCGCCCCGCCTTCTTCGCCCCGGCGGGATGCTCCGCCGCCAGCGCCCGGCGCTCGGCCTCCGGATCCCCGAACAGGCGCGCCTTGCCGGCCATCATCCAGTGCTCGGCCGTCGCGTACCGCACACCGTCCACCACGAACGGTGACGGCCACCACTGGCTCAGGCAGCTCGCGCCGATGCGGCCGTCGGGGCGCGGCCGGTGCCCCCAGAAGTGCAGATACCTGATCCGGGACCCCGCCCCGACTTCCCTGATCAGGGCTTCCACCCCGTCGATCTTCCCCATGCACGCGAGTGTGGCACGCACCACTGACACTCCGTCCGTCCTTTTCCGTGCCGACTCGACACCTGGTCGACAGATTCCGTCGCGTAACCAAAAGGCAACAACGGAATCACTTGTTGGAGGCTGGTTGCTCTGTCAGGATCGGCACTCAAATCGAGCTGGAGCTACGCCACCCACCCCCCGGGACGGGGCGAACGGCGGAGGAGAGCGACATGCACAACCCGGGCACCGTCACCCCGGAACGATTTCCCGCGCAGGAGCGACTCGCGGACGGCGCGCAGTTCATCGCGGGCCGGCTGACCAAGGGCACCTCGGGCCGGACCCACGCGGTGATCGACCCCGCCACCGGCGAGGAGGTGTACACCTACGAGCTGGCCGGCCCCGACGACGTCGACGCGGCCGTGGCCGCCGCGCGCGAGGCCTTCCCCGGCTGGGCCGCCGCCACCCCGGGCGAGCGCTCCGACGCCCTGCACCGGTTCGCCGCCGTGCTCGCCGAGCGCGCCGAGGACTTCGCACGTGCCGAGTCGCTGCAGTGCGGCAAGCCGCTGAAGCTGACCCGCGAGTTCGACGTGCCGGGCACCATCGACAACACCGCCTTCTTCGCGGGCGCCGCCCGGCATCTGCAGGGGCAGTCCGCCGGTGAGTACTCGGGCGACCACACGTCGTACGTCCGCCGGGAGCCGATCGGGGTGGTCGGGTCGATCGCCCCCTGGAACTACCCCCTGCAGATGGCGGCCTGGAAGATCCTCCCGGCGATCGCCGCGGGCAACACCATCGTGCTCAAGCCCGCCGAGCTGACCCCGCTGACCTCGCTGCTGTTCGCGCAGGCCGCCACCGACGCGGGCATCCCGGACGGTGTGATCAACATCGTCACCGGCACCGGCAGGGAGGCCGGCGAGCGCCTCGTCGGGCACCCCGACGTGGCCATGACCTCCTTCACCGGGTCCACCGCCGTCGGCAAGCGGGTCGCGGAGATCGCCACCGCCACCGTCAAGCGCCTCCACCTGGAGCTGGGCGGCAAGGCCCCCTTCGTCGTCTTCGACGACGCCGACCTGGAGGCCGCCGTCAACGGCGCGGTCGCGGGCGCGCTCATCAACACCGGTCAGGACTGCACGGCCGCCACGCGCGCGTACGTGCAGCGACCGCTGTACGAGGCCTTCGTGGAGCGGACGGCCGCCCTGATGGAGACCGTGCGGCTCGGGGACCCGTTCGCTCCGGGTACCGACCTCGGCCCGCTGATCTCACACGTCCAGCGCGACCGCGTCGCGGGCTTCGTGGACCGTGCGCGTGCCTACGCGCGCGTCGTGGCCGGCGGCGAGGCCCCGCACGGAGACCTCGAGGACGGCGCCTACTACCGGCCCACCCTCGTCGCCGACGCCGCCCAGGACAGCGAGATCGTCCAGTCCGAGATCTTCGGCCCGGTACTGGTCGTACTGCCGTTCGACAGTGATGATGAGGGGATCCGGCTGGCCAACGACACCCCCTACGGCCTGGCAGCCTCGGCGTGGAGCAGCAACGTCTACCGTGCCAACCGCGCCACCCGCGAGATCAAGGCGGGCTGCGTCTGGATCAACGACCACATCCCGATCATCAGCGAGATGCCGCACGGCGGCTACAAGGCCTCCGGCTTCGGCAAGGACATGTCGGCGTACTCATTCGAGGAGTACACGCAGGTCAAGCACGTAATGTTCGACAACACCGCGGTGGTCAGGAAGGACTGGCACCGCACCGTCTTCGGGGACCGCTAGAAACAACGACCCGGCCACCGACCAGGCCGATCCTCCCGAAAGGGCACCACGAGCATGGAGCAGTACGAGCCCGACCGCCTGAACCCGGTCGAAATGGCCGCCATGCGGCGCAGTCTGCGAAGCGGCCGGGCCGCCATGACCCGCCGGTCGCTGCTGCGCGCCTCCGCGGGCGGCGCGCTCACGGTCGGCGGACTCGGGGCGCTGAGCGCCTGCGGGATCCCCGCGGCGACCAAGGCGCAGGGCGGCGTGTCCGCCGACGACCACTCGGCCAAGGAGAAGACCGTCAATTTCTCCAACTGGCCCGAGTACATCGACGTGGACGACAAGGGCAAGCGCCATCCCACGCTCGACGCGTTCGCCAAACGGACCGGCATCCAGGTCAAGTACACCGAGGACATCAACGACAACGACGAGTTCTTCGGCAAGATCCAGCCGGAACTCGCCGCCGGCCAGGACACCGGCCGCGATCTCATCGTGCTCACCGACTGGCTGGCCGCCCGCATGATCCGGCTGGGGTACGTCCAGAAACTGGACGCGTCCAACCTGCCGCACGCCTTCGCCAACCTGTCGGACCAGTTCCGGGACCCCGACTGGGACCCGGGCCGCGCCTACTCGTACCCCTGGCAGGGCATCTCGACCGTCATCGCCTACAACAAGAAGGCGCTCGACGGCGTCGAGGTGAAGTCGGTCTCCGACCTGCTGGACAACCCCAAGCTCAAGGGCCGCGTCGGCTTCCTGACCGAGATGCGCGACAGCATCGGCATGACCATGCTCGACATGGGCAAGGACCCGGCCAAGTTCACCGACGACGACTACGACGCGGTGATCGCCCGCCTCCAGAAGGCCGTCGACCGGGGCCAGATCCGCCGCTTCACCGGCAACGACTACACGTCCGACCTCTCCAAGGGCGACTTCGCCGCGTGCGTCGCCTGGGGCGGCGACATCGTGCAGCTCCAGGCCGACAACCCGGACGTCGGATACGTCATCCCGGACAGCGGCTACATGACCTCGACCGACAACATGCTGATCCCCAACAAGGCGCGCCACAAGACGAACGCCGAGCGGCTCATCGACTACTACTACGAGCTGGAGCCGGCCGCGGAACTCGCCGCCTACATCAACTACGTGAGTCCGGTCGCGGGAGTGAAACCCTACCTTGCCAAGATCGACAAGTCGGCGGCGAACAACCCGCTGATCCTTCCCGACAAGGCCATGCAGGCCAGGTCCCATGCCTTCCGCGCCCTGACGCAGAAGGAAGAGACGGCCTACCAGCAGAAGTTCTCCAAGCTCACAGGGGCGTGACGACGACGATGACGACGACAGACACCAGCGGCGACGTCCGCCTCACCGGGATCGGCAAGACCTACGGCGCCTTCACCGCCGTACACCCCCTGGACCTGACCGTGCCTCAGGGCTCCTTCTTCGCCCTGCTCGGCGCCTCCGGCTGCGGCAAGACGACCACCCTGCGCATGATCGCCGGTCTGGAGGAACCTTCCTCCGGAACCGTGCACCTCGGCGACCAGGACGTCACCCACCTGCCCCCGTACAAGCGGCCGGTCAACACGGTCTTCCAGTCCTACGCCCTCTTCCCGCACCTCGACATCTACGAGAACGTCGCCTTCGGCCTGCGCCGCCGCGGCATCAAGAGCGTGAAGAAGCAGGTCGAGGACATGCTGGAGCTGGTCCAGCTCGGCGAGCAGGCGCGCAAGAAGCCGCACCAGCTCTCCGGCGGCCAGCAGCAGCGCGTCGCGGTGGCCCGCGCCCTGATCAACCACCCGAAGGTGCTCCTCCTCGACGAGCCGCTCGGCGCCCTCGACCTCAAGCTGCGCCGCCAGATGCAGCTGGAGCTCAAGCGCATCCAGACCGAGGTCGGCATCACCTTCGTCCACGTCACGCACGACCAGGAGGAGGCCATGACCATGGCCGACACGGTCGCCGTGATGAACGCGGGCCGTGTCGAGCAGCTCGGCTCGCCCACCGACCTCTACGAGAACCCGCAGACCACCTTCGTCGCCAACTTCCTCGGCACCTCCAACCTCATCGAGGCCGAGGTCGACTCCAAGAGCGGCGACGACATCGTCCTCAAGGCGGGCGGCGGCAAGCTGGTGCTGCCCGAGGCGCGCTGCAGCGCCCCGGCGAGGACCGGCGGCAAGGTGCTGGTCGGCATCCGCCCCGAGAAGATCTCCCTCACCCACGCCGACGACGCCGGCACCATCCCCGAGGGCCGCAACCGCCTCACCGGCGAGATCGCCGACGCGAGCTTCATCGGCGTCTCCACGCAGTACGTCATCGACAGCCCCGTCTGCGACGAGCTGTCGGTGTACGTCCAGAACGTCGAGCGCGACGGCCGGCTCGTCCCCGGCGCCGAGGTCGTCCTGCACTGGAACCCGGCCCACACCTTCGGCCTGGACGCGTCCCAGGACATCGACGCCGGCGTGGAGACCGTCGAGGAAGAGGCCGCATAGACATGTCGACGCTCACCGAGGCGCCCCCGCCTCTCGCACCCGCAGAACCCGCGAAGAAGCCACCGCGCAAGCGCGGCCGGTTCACGCCGTACTGGCTGCTGCTGCCCGGCATCCTGTGGCTGGTCGTCTTCTTCGCGCTGCCGATGATCTACCAGGCCTCCACGTCCGTGCAGACGGGCTCCCTGGAAGAGGGCTACAAGATCACCTGGCACTTCGCGACGTACTGGGACGCGCTGTCCGAGTACTGGCCGCAGTTCCTGCGCTCGGTCTTCTACGCGGCCGCCGCGACCCTGCTGTGCCTGGTGCTCGGCTACCCGCTCGCCTATCTGATCGCGTTCCGGGCGGGCCGCTGGAAGAACCTGATCATGATCCTGGTGATCGCGCCGTTCTTCACCAGCTTCCTGATCCGCACCCTGGCGTGGAAGACGATCCTCGCCGACAACGGCCTGGTCGTGCACACCCTGAACTCGCTGCACATCCTGGACCTCACCGACTTCCTCGGCTGGACGGCCGGCGACCGCGTCCTCGCCACCCCGCTCGCGGTGGTGTGCGGACTGACGTACAACTTCCTGCCGTTCATGATCCTTCCGCTCTACACCTCGCTGGAGCGGATCGACGGACGGCTGCACGAGGCGGCCGGCGACCTGTACGCCAAGCCGTGGACCACCTTCCGCAAGGTCACCTTCCCGCTGTCGATGCCGGGCGTGGTCTCCGGCACGCTGCTGACCTTCATCCCGGCGGCCGGTGACTACGTCAACGCCGAGCTCCTCGGCTCCACCGACACCCGCATGATCGGCAACGTCATCCAGACGCAGTTCCTGCGCATTCTGGACTACCCGACGGCCGCCGCCCTCTCCTTCATCCTCATGGCCGCGATCCTGGCCATGGTCACGATCTACATCCGCAGAGCCGGGACGGAGGATCTGGTCTGATGCCCCTCGTCACCTGGTTCAAGCGCCATCTCGTCGTCATCGCGGGCCTCCTGACGCTCGCCTATCTCCTGCTGCCCAACGTCATCGTCACGGTGTTCTCCTTCAACAAGCCGAAGGGGCGCTTCAACTACGAGTGGCAGCAGTTCTCCACGGACGCCTGGAAGGACCCGTGCGGCGTCGCCGACATGTGCGGCTCGCTGTCCATCAGCCTCCAGATCGCCCTCTGGGCGACGGTCGGGGCCACCGTCCTCGGCACGATGATCGCCTTCGCGCTGGTCCGCTACCGCTTCCGTGCGCGCGGCGCCATCAACTCGCTGATCTTCCTGCCGATGGCGATGCCCGAGGTCGTCATGGCCGCCTCGCTGCTCACCCTGTTCCTCAACATGGGCGCCCAGCTCGGCTTCATGACGATCCTGATCGCGCACATCATGTTCTGCCTCAGCTTCGTCGTCACCGCCGTCAAGGCGCGTGTGATGTCGATGGACCCGCGCCTGGAGGAGGCCGCCCGGGACCTGTACGCCGGCCCCGTGCAGACCTTCGTGCGGGTCACCCTGCCGATCGCGGCACCCGGAATCGCCGCGGGCGCGCTGCTGTCCTTCGCGCTCTCCTTCGACGATTTCATCATCACCAATTTCAACGCGGGTTCGACCGTCACCTTCCCCATGTTCGTGTGGGGTTCGGCGCAGCGCGGAACGCCCGTTCAGATCAATGTCATCGGTACGGCAATGTTCCTGGTCGCCGTACTGTTCGTCCTGGTCTCGATGCTGATCACCAACCGCCGCAACAGTCAAAAGGCGTAAGGCTCTGTAGGGAGTTGAAATCATGGCCCCGAGCGCCATGAGTCGTGGCAAAGACAACTGGATCGCTTCTCTTTCCGAAGCCCAGCCGGTTCCGTACTGGCTGGAAGACCCCGGCAAGCCCCCCGCCGAGCCCGCCCTCACCGGCGCCGACACCTGCGACCTGCTGGTCGTCGGCGGCGGCTACAGCGGACTGTGGACCGCGCTCAACGCCAAGGAGCGCGACCCGCAGCGCGATGTGGTGCTGCTGGAAGGCCGCGAGGTGGGCTGGGCCGCCTCCGGCCGCAACGGCGGCTTCTGCGCCGCCTCCCTCACGCACGGCCTGCCCAACGGCATCAGCCGCTGGCCGGACGAGATCCACCAGCTCCAGAAGCTGGGCGAGCGCAACCTCGACGAGATCGAGGCGGCGGTCGCCCGGCACGGCATCGACTGCGACTTCGAGCGCACCGGCGAGATCGACGTCGCCACCGAGACATACCAGGCCTGGGAACTGCGCGACTGGCACCGGGAGCTGGAGGAGAAGGGGCTCGCGGACGGCATCGAGTTCCTGGACGCCGACGCCGTGCGCGAGCAGGTCGCCTCGCCCACCTTCGAGGCGGGCCTGTGGGACCGCCGGGGCGTGGCCATGCTGCACCCCGCGAAGCTGGCCTGGGGCCTGAAGCAGGCCTGCATCGGGCTCGGCGTGCGCGTCTACGAGCACACGCCCGCCCTGAGCCTGAGGCAGTACGGCGCCGGCATGGCCGTCCGTACCCCCTACGGCTCGGTCCGCGCCCGCAAGGTCGCGCTCGGCACGAACATCTTCCCGAGCCTCCTGCGGCGCGTGCGCTCCTACACCGTCCCGGTCTACGACTACGCGCTGATGACCGAGCCGCTCTCCGCCGATCGGCTGGCGTCGATCGGCTGGAAGAACCGCCAGGGCCTCGGGGACTCGGCGAACCAGTTCCACTACTTCCGGCTGTCCAGCGACAACCGGATCCTGTGGGGCGGCTACGACGCGATCCACCACTACGGCGGCCGGGTGCGTGCCGAGTACGACGACCGCCCGGAGACCTACGCCAAGCTCGCCGGGCACTTCTTCACCTGCTTCCCGCAGCTGGAGGGCGTCCGCTTCACGCACGCCTGGGGCGGTGCGATCGACACCTGCTCGCGCTTCTCGGCGTTCTTCGGCACGGCCCACCGGGGGAACGTGGCGTACGCGGCGGGCTACACCGGCCTCGGCGTCGGGGCCACGCGCTTCGGCGCCGACGTGATGCTCGATCTGCTGGACGGCGAGGACACCGAGCGCACCCGCCTGGAGATGGTCCGCAAGAAGCCGCTGCCGTTCCCGCCGGAGCCGTTCGCCTGGACCGGTATCGCGCTCACCAAGTGGTCGCTGGCCCGCGCGGACGAGCACGGCGGCCGACGCAATCTGTGGCTGCGGACGATGGACCGGCTCGGGCTGGGCTTCGACAGCTGAGCCCGCCGGTCCGGTGTGACCTGCCTCACTCAAAAGAGGACGGGCAACCTGCGTAATGCCTGCCGCAAGGCCTCCCTCTCCCTCGGGACGTGACCGCGTCCACGAGAGAAAGGGAGGCCTTCTCATGACTGGGGCGAAGACAGCGGTCGAGTGGCTGGCATCCGTCGCACCGGATCCCGAGGCCTGCCGGTGGGAGTGGGAGCGCAACCCCATGGGGGTCGCGCTGCTGCCCGCCGGCAAGGCCTGGGACGTACTGATCCTGCCGGGCGGCCTCGGCTGTCCCACGCTCGGCGTGCTCACCCGCGTCCTCGACCGGCCCGGGCCGGTGCTGGCCGATGTCGGGGACAACCGGGTCGGCTTCTTCGTGCCGCCGGGCACCGCGGCCCGCTGGCTCGGCACCGGCATCCGTACCGCCGGACCCGGCACCTGGATCGTCGTGCCGCACCCGGGCCGGGCGACGCGCGGCGTGCGCTGGCTGGTGCCGCCGGACGGCTCCGGGGCGCTGACCGACCCGGCGTTGCTGGAGCTGGCGATGCACGAGGCGGCGGCGGGGCCGGCGAGGGGCGGGGGCGGGGAGGGGTAGCGCCCGGACACCTTGACAAGAGGATTGGTCTGGACCAAGTTGAGTGCGCTCCACCCCTCCAACTCCCCCTCTGCCGGAGGCCCTTGTGGACCGCGCCCCAAGCGTGCACAGCGCACGACGTCCCAGATCCGTCCTCGCCCTGCTCACGGCCGCACTGCTGGCCGTGCCCGGCATCACCGCGCTCTCGTCGGCCGCCCGTGCGGCCGACGCGGACCTGGTCCGCAACGGCGGCTTCGAATCCGGCCTCGACGGCTGGACCTGTACAGCCGGTACGACGGTCAACTCGCCTGTCCACGGCGGAAGTTCAGCGCTGCAGGCCACTCCTGCGGGCAGCGACGACGCCCAGTGCGCGCAGACGGTGACCGTCCAGCCGAACGCGCGGTACACGCTGACCGGTTACGTCCGCGGCTCCTACGTCTACCTCGGCGCGAACGGCACCGGCACCACCGACGTCTCCACCTGGACCCAGTCCGCCCCCGACTGGCAGAAGCTGACCACCACGTTCACCACAGGCGCCGCCACGACCAGGGTGACCCTCTACAGCCACGGCTGGTACGGCACCGGCGCCTACTACGCCGACGACATCTCCCTGGTCGGCCCGGGAGCGTCCGCCGGGCAGCCGCCCGCCGCGCCCACCGGCCTCACGGCGGGCACGATCACGTCCTCCTCCGTCGCCCTGTCCTGGCCGGCCGTGACCGGCGCCACCGGCTACGCCGTCTACCGCGACGGGGTCAAGGTCCAGACGGTGAGCGGCACTTCGGCCACCGTCACGGGCCTCGCGCCCTCGACGGCGTACAGCTTCCAGGTCACCGCGAGCAACGACGCCGGGGAGTCCGCAAGGTCGGCCGCGGTGACCGCGACGACCACGACCGGTACCGGTGGCGGCTCGCCCGGCCTGCCCGCCCACGCCCTGGTCGGCTACCTCCACGCCACCTTCGCCAACGGCTCCGGATACACCCGCCTCGCCGACGTGCCCGGCAGCTGGGACGTCATCGACCTCGCCTTCGGAGAACCCACCTCGGCGACCTCCGGCGACATCCGCTTCAACCGCTGCCCGGTCACCGAATGCCCGAACGCCGAGTCCGACGCCGACTTCAAGGCGGCCATCAAGGCCAAGCAGGCGGCCGGGAAGAAGGTCCTGATCTCGATCGGCGGCCAGAACGGCCAGGTCCAGCTGACCACCACGGCGGCCCGCGACACCTTCGTCTCCTCCGTCTCGAAGATCATCGACGACTACGGGCTCGACGGCCTCGACATCGACTTCGAGGGCCACTCGCTGTCCCTGGACGCGAACGACACGGACTTCAAGCACCCCACCACGCCCGTGATCGTCAACCTGATCTCGGCGCTGAAGACCCTCAAGGCCGAGTACGGCGCGAAGTTCGTGCTGACCATGGCCCCGGAGACCTTCTTCGTGCAGAACGGCTACCAGTTCTACGGCACCGGCAAGTGGGGCGGCCAGGACCCGCGCTGCGGCGCGTACCTCCCGGTGATCCACGCCCTGCGCGACGACCTCACCCTGCTGCACGTCCAGGACTACAACTCGGGGCCCATCATGGGACTGGACAGCCAGTACCACTCCATGGGCGGCGCCGACTTCCACATCGCCATGACCGACATGCTGCTCACCGGCTTCCCGGTCGCGGGCGACGCGAACAACGTCTTCCCGCCGCTGCGCCCCGACCAGGTCGCCATCGGCATGCCGGCGTCGACGAACGCGGGCAACGGCTACGTGGCTCCGGCCGAGGTCACCAGGACCCTGGACTGTCTGACGAAGAGGACGAACTGCGGCTCGTATGCGACGCACGGGACGTGGCCGGCCCTGCGGGGTCTGATGACGTGGTCGGTGAACTGGGACCGCTACTCGAACTGGGAGTTCCAGAAGACCTTCGACGCGTACTTCGGCTGACGCCCCGGCCGAGCACGAAGGACAGGGTGGTCAGCAGCACCGTGCACAGGCACCAGCTGGCCACCACGTCCAGCGGCCAGTGCCAGCCCCGGCGGACCAGGCCGTAGGAGACGGCGAACACGAGGGCCGTGCAACCGCCCACCAGGGCCCGGCGGGCGGTGGGCGTGCGGAGCCGGGGCAGGAGGAGCAGGGTCGCGGAACCGTAGGCGATCGCCGCCGTCGCCGTATGGCCGGAAGGGAAGTAGCCGACGGCCGGGGGGACCACGGGGGTTCCCGGCCGGGCGGTCCAGTCCTTCAGCGGTACGACGATCGCCGGGACCAGCGCCATCAGGACGCCCGCCGCGGCGGGCGGCAGCCACCACCGGCCCGTGCCGGAGGCGCGGCCGTGCCAGGCGCACCAGGCCAGGGCGAGGACGAGCACCGGGACGGCGACCTGGATGTTGCCGAGGTCGGCGAGCTGTTCGGAGAACCGGTCCGGGTGGACGAGCACCCGGCTCAGCCGCGCGTCCAGGCGCAGCAGCGGGCCGCGGGCGACGACCTGCCAGGTGATCAGGGCGAAGGCGAGGGCCGGGACGCCGAGGAGCAGGGCGCGGCGGGCTGAGGTCGACACGGGTCCCAGCTTCGCAGGTGCGGCCGCAGGGGGAGGAAGGCGGCCGAGCCGAAGCGCGAGAAAAGCGACAGGAGAAGGAAAAGAGAGAAGGAGGTCGGCCGCCCCGGAACAGGGGGGGTGGTTTCGAGGCGGCCGTCCGGATCGGGACGTCGCGCGCCCCGGGGGGTTTGGGGCGGCGACCGTCCGATCGGTGAGGAGATCCCGGAGCCGTCAGGCCCCGGTTGTGTGCGCGAGGGCACGACCAGGTCGAAGCTGGGGAGGCCCCGGCCTGAAATCGCCCACAGTCCCCTGTGGACGGGGTGTATCTCTCATCTGGGTAGAACCTACGGCAGCCCGAGGCGCTTGGGCAGACGGAATCGCGTCCCGTCATCCACCCCGCACACCTTCTTCACACCGCCTGCCGCAGGTGCCCTTCAGAGGTGCGGGCCACTCGCTCAGATGCGCGAAAAGGCCTGCTCGATGATGTCGAGGCCCTCGTTCAGGAGGTCCTCGCCGATGACCAGCGGGGGCAGGAAGCGCAGCACGTTGCCGTACGTGCCACAGGTCAGGACCAGCAGGCCCTCCTGGTGGCAGGCCTTGGCGAGCGCGGCGGTCGCCTCCGGGTTCGGCTCCTTGGTGGCGCGGTCCTTCACCAGCTCGATGGCGATCATGGCGCCGCGGCCACGGATGTCACCGATGATGTCGAACTTCTCGGCCATGGCGCCGAGGCGGGACTTCATGACCGCCTCGATGTTCTTCGCCCTGGCGTTGAGGTCCAGCTCCTTCATCGTCTCGATGGCGCCGAGCGCACCGGCGCAGGCGACCGGGTTGCCGCCGTAGGTGCCGCCCAGGCCGCCCGCGTGCGCGGCGTCCATGATCTCGGCGCGACCCGTGACGGCGGCCAGCGGCAGACCGCCGGCGATGCCCTTGGCGGTGGTGATCAGGTCCGGGACGATGCCCTCGTCCTCGCAGGCGAACCACTGGCCGGTGCGGCAGAAGCCGGACTGGATCTCGTCGGCGACGAAGACGATGCCGTTGTCCTTGGCGAACTGGCTGATCGCCGGCAGGAAGCCCTTGGCCGGCTCGATGAAGCCGCCCTCACCGAGCACCGGCTCGATGATGATCGCGGCCACGTTGTCCGGGCCGACCTGCTTGGTGATCTGGTCGATGGCCATCTTGGCGGCCTCGGGGCCCGCGTTCTCCGGGCCGGTCGGCCAGCGGTAGGCGTAGGCGACCGGGACACGGTAGACCTCGGGCGCGAAGGGACCGAAGCCGTGCTTGTACGGCATGTTCTTCGCGGTCAGCGCCATGGTGAGGTTCGTACGGCCGTGGTAGCCGTGGTCGAACACGACGACCGCCTGGCGCTTGGTGTACGCACGCGCGATCTTGACGGCGTTCTCGACGGCCTCGGCGCCGGAGTTGAACAGCGCCGACTTCTTGGCGTGGTCACCCGGGGTCAGCTCGGCGAGGGCCTCGGCGACCTCCACGTAGCCCTCGTACGGGGTGACCATGAAACAGGTGTGGGTGAAGTCGGCCAGCTGGGCGCTCGCGCGGCGTACGACGGCCTCGGCGGAGGCGCCGACGGAGGTCACGGCGATGCCGGAACCGAAGTCGATGAGGCGGTTGCCGTCGACGTCCTCGATGATGCCGCCGCCCGCGCGCGTGGTGAACACGGGCAGCACGGAGCCCACGCCCTGCGCGACCGCGGCGAGGCGGCGGGACTGCAGCTCCTGCGACTTCGGGCCGGGGATGGCGGTGACGACGCGGCGCTCCTGCGGAAGTGCGGTCATGAGGGGCTCCTGGGGGTATTACGGACGCTTGCCTTCTTTTCTCGCAGGCTAAGGCGGGGTGTGGGGGGTGGGCATGCTCCATGTGGGCGTTGTCGGGGAGGCCGGTTGTCCGCGGTGGACATAGCAGCGCGGGCGGAGTGCGCCCGGACGGGCCGTCCTCTTCGGCCGCGTAAGCAGTGAACTCCCCTTGCCGGGGCATTAGATTGGCTCGCTGACGGTGGACGGAACGGCTGGTCAAGGGGCAGGCTCGATGGACTCGGACGGCACGAAGGACACACGCGGCACGCGGCGGCACGGCGTTCCGCGGCCCTCCGCGCCGCCGGGCGGCACGGGCCACGAGGCCGGCCCCCCGACGCCGGGACCCGCCGCGTATCCAGCGGCCCCGGCCCTCCCGCCCCGGCCCGGCCACAAGCCCGGCGAGGGCCGGGCGGCACCGGGCGCGGACCCCGGCGGCCTGTTGTCCTGGCTGCTCGCCCCGCGGGCCGCGGCCGAGCCGGGTCTGTGGCGCTACGGGTACCGTCCCCGTCCCCAGGACGCGCCCGACCGGGTCTCCGACCGGGCCCTGCTGACGGGCGCGGTCGGCGCGCTGCTGGCCGCACTCCTCGTGTGGTCGCTGTGGGCCAACAACCTGGTGCCCCACAAGAACATCCTGCTGGAACTGGTGACGCCGTCCGAGTGGTGGACGCCGCTGTCGGAACCCCGCGAGGCACTTACGGCACGCGCCGTCTACGACAGCCTCTTCGCCACCCTGGTGCTCTACTACTTCGGGCGGGTCGGCAACTGGAAAGAGGTGGCGCAGCGGTACGTGATCTCCCGCCCGCAGCCCTCCCGCGCACTGCGCGCCGCCGTCGTCGGGGCACTGGTCGTCTGGCTGGTCGTCTGGCGTGAACTGCTGCCCTACGAGCGGCTCGCGGTCAGCCTGACCCCGTCCGACTGGCTCTTCGGGCCCACCGACGTGAGCACCGTGCACCGGCTGCGTGTGTTCAACACGCTGCTCACCCTCCTGGGCCTGTGGCCGTTCGCCGTGGCGGGCGACTGGCGGAGGCTGCTGCGCGGAGTGCGCCGCCCCGAGCCCGGCGCCGAGACCGCTGCGGAGGCCGTCGCCGAGACCCCGGCCGACTGGCCCGAGCTGCGCGCCCTGGGACAGAACGCCGCGGCCGACCGGCTGGCCGAGGAGGCGCGCACCGGCCGGATGAACGACGTGGACTGCGCACGCATCCGCCGCGCCTGGGCCTCCGTGGTGGCCCACCCCTCACGCCTGGACGCCTTCGCCTCGGCCGTGCTCCACGAGGGAGCCCGTGCCTGCGCGCACCCGTCGGGGGAGCGGGATCTGCCCGCCCGTACCGCGGTCCACGACCTGCTGACCTCCCAGGTGCGCATCGGCCGGTACGCGGTCGCCGAGCGCACGCCGCCCGCCCGCCGGGACGTGGGTGCCGCCGTCGACCCCGGCACGCTGGGCACCTCCCTGCTGGCCGTCGGCCCCTCCGGCGCGGGCAAGACCGAGCGCCTGGTGCGGCCCGTCGCCGAGTCCCTCGCGCTCCAGGCGCTGGCCGGGCAGGCGGCGCTCGTCGTGGTGTCCGCCGCCGGAACTCCGCTGGGGGCCGACCAGGGCTACGACATCGTGGTGCGGCCGGGGGACCAGGCCTCGGTGTACGACCTCGACCTGTACGGAGGGGCCGAGGACCCGGACGAGGCGGCGGCGCTCCTCGCGGACACCCTCGTGGGAGACCTGGGCGAGGTCGACCTGCGCCGGGCGGGGACCGTGCTGGCCCAGCTGCTCGGCCCCTTCCGGGCCGCCCACGGCCGCTTCCCGTCCGTGGGCGAGCTGCGGGAGCTGCTCGACGGGGTGCCGTCGGCAATGGACGGGCTGAGGGCCCTGCTCGACCCCGGGACGCACCCGGCCCTGCACCGGGAACTCGACGCGCGCGCACGGCAGGCCGGTGTGCCCGGGGACCCGGGCGTCGTGCTCGCCGACCGGATCGCCTGCCTCGACCGCCCGGCCTTCGAGGGCTTCTTCGACACCTCCCCGGACGCACGGCCCTTCAGCCTGCGCGCCCTCGACCACCCCCTGAGGGTCAGGATCGACCTGCCGGAGCGGGCGCACCCGGAGGCCTCCCGGCTGCTGACCCGGCTGCTGCTGGTCCAGTTCACGGCCGCGATGACCGCCCGCCAGGACCGGTCCCTGTTCGCCTGCCTCGTCCTGGACGACGCCACGCAGGCGATCACCGCCGAGTCCGTACGCTCCCTGCGGCGGCTGCGGCAGGGCAACGCGGGCGTGGTGCTGAACCTGCGGGCCCTGGGCGACGTACCGGAGCAGCTGCGTCAGCCGCTGCTCGCCGCCGTCGGCTGCCATGTCGCCTTCTCCGGCGTCACCACCTGGGAAGGCGCCCTGTTCGCCCAGGTGTGGGGCACCGAGTGGGTGGAGACCACCGAGGTCGCCAAGCACACGGTGTTCGCGGACCAGCCGCTGACCCGGATGATCCACGCCGTGCGGAAACTGGGCACGGGCAAGCCGGTCACCACCGACGCGGTCACCGTGCGGAAGGTCGAGCGCGAGCGCTGGTCGGCCTCCCAGCTGGCGCACGAGGTGCCGCCGGGGCATGCGGTGCTGTCGCTGACGACCGTGCAGGGCGAGCACGCACCGCCGCTGCTGGTCGATCTGCGGGGCTGAGGCGCGGCCGCGGGACATCGCGAACCGGACGGCGAGACCGACGACGAGTTCGACGACGAGTCCGACGATGAACCGACAGCGAGACCGACCGTGGGACCGACCGTGGGACCGTACGGTGAGGCAGAAACGGCATAGGCTGTTCGTACGCGGCGGCCAATTGATCACAAAGATCACCGGATCTCCGCGACCTGCTGTTCTGGTTCTCCCACTGAAGGCCTCATGCCCCCGACCCTCGCCTCGCTCGTCCACCACTCCGCGCTCAAGCTGACCGTGCGCGCCGGCGAGGACCGTCTCGACGTGCCCGTCCGCTGGGCACACGTGAGCGAGCTGGCCGACCCCGTGCCCTACATGGAGGGCGGCGAGCTGCTGCTGATCACCGCGCTCAAGCTGGACGCGGAGGATCCGGAGGCGATGCGGCGGTACGTGAAGCGGCTGGCCGGCGCGGGGGTCGTGGGGCTCGGCTTCGCGGTCGGCGTGAACTACGAGGAGATCCCCAAGGCTCTCGTGGACGCCGCCGAGGAGGAGGGGCTGCCGCTGCTGGAGGTGCCCCGCCGCACCCCGTTCCTCGCCATCAGCAAAGCCGTGTCCGCCGCGATCGCCGCCGACCAGTACCGGGCCGTCACGGCGGGCTTCGCCGCCCAGCGCGAGCTGACCAAGCAGGCCCTGAACGCCGGCCCCGAAGGGCTTCTGGCCGCGCTCGCCGCGCAGGTCGACGGGTGGGCGGCGCTGTACGACGCCTCGGGCGCCGTGGTCGCCACCGCTCCGGAGTGGGCCGGCCGCCGGGCCGCCCGCCTCACCGCCGATGTCGAACGGCTCCGCGAGCGGCCCGCGCCCGCCTCCTCGGTGGTCGGCGGACCCGACAACGAGGACCGGGTGGAGCTGCACTCCCTGGGGACCGGCCGGCGCCCGCGCGCCGCGCTCGCCGTCGGTACGGCCGCCGCCCCCGGCACCGCCGAGCGGTACGCCGTGCACTCCGCGATCGCCCTGCTCACCCTCACCACCGAACGCTCCCGCTCCCTGCACGCGGCCGAACAGCGGGTCGGCGCGGCGGTGCTGCGCATGCTGCTCGCCGGCGAGCCGGACCACGCCCGGGCCGTCGCCGGGGACCTGTACGGCGGGCTGCTCGACGCACCCTTCCGGATCATCGTCGCGGAGTCACCGCCCAGCGCCGCCGCACGGGCCCGCGCCGAGGCGGACGGCGATGCGCTGGCCGGCATCGCCGAGGCCGCGGAGTCGGCGGCGGCGCGTGCCGGGGAGGCCTTGCTCGTCGTGCCCGAGGGGGAGCGGCTGGTGGTGCTGGCCGCGGACGGGGGTGCGGCGGTGACCGCGTGTGCCGCCTACGCGGCCACGCTGGAGGCAGCGCGGGCCGTGCCCGAGCAGGCGGCCGGCGACGAGGACGAACTGGTCGTCGGTCTGTCCGCACCGGTCGGGCCGATCGCCGCGGCTGCTGCCTACAAGCAGGCCGAGCAGGCGCTGTCGGTGGCCCGGCGGCGGGGGCGGGTGCTGGTGGAGCACGAGCAGCTGGCGGCGGGGTCCGTGCTGCCGCTGCTGGCCGACGACGCGGTGAAGGCGTTCGCCGACGGGTTGCTGCGGGCGCTGCACGAGCACGACGCGACGGGGCGGGGGGATCTGGTCGCCTCGCTGCGGGCGTGGCTCTCCCGCCACGGCCAGTGGGACGCGGCGGCGGCCGACCTCGGGGTGCACCGGCACACGTTGCGGTACCGGATGCGGAGGGTGGAGGAGATTCTCGGGCGCAGCCTGGACGATCCCGACGTCCGGATGGAGCTGTGGCTGGCGTTGAAGGCGACCTCACCGGAGTGACCGCCCAGGGGCTCCGCCCCTGGCCCCGCGTCCCCTGGCCCCCGCCTGCGCCCACCCACCACCCGACTCGCTCGGCCGAGTGGCGAGGGCAAGGACCTGAGGGCAGGGCGAGCGGGCAAGGCCGGGCCATTGCTCTCGTCGGTGCTCGCTGGGCCCCACTGCCCCGACTCGGTCGGCCGAGCGGGGATGGCCAGGACCTCGGCGCGAGGTCGGAGGCGTGCTGTTGTGGGCTCGGTGGGCCGCGCCGCCGCCCGGTTGGGTCGGCCGAGTGATGAGGGTGGGGGCGCCATCACGCCAAAGCGGAGCATCGGTCATCCCCACCAGTACGACTCGGACAAGCGACCCCTGCCCGTCCCCGCCCTACCGTGGACCACGAACCGTAAGAACACTCCCAACGCGGAAGGGCCGGGACTCGCAATGCCCCAGGAAAATATTGTGGGGGCCACCCACGCCTTCTGGCTCGCCGGCCGCCAGGTCACCGGCGAGGACACCTTCGACGTCACCTCTCCGTGGGACGGCCGGCTCGTCGGCACGGTCAGCGTGCCGACCGACGCCCAGGTCGAGGAGGCCGTTGCCGCCGCGTACGCCGTGCGGGACGAGTTCGCCGCCACCCCGGCGCACGTCCGCGCCGCCGCCCTCGACCACGTCAGCAAGCGCCTGGTCGAGCGCACCGAGGAGATCGCCCAGCTGATCTCCGCCGAGAACGGCAAGCCGATCAAGTGGGCCCGCGGTGAGGTCGGCCGCGCCGTGTCGGTGTTCCGGTTCGCGGCCGAGGAGGCCCGGCGCTTCAACGGCGGCGAGGCCCAGCGGCTCGACACCGACCTCGGCGGCCAGGGCCGTCTCGCCCTCACCCGCCGCTTCCCGAAGGGCGTCGTCCTCGGCATCGCGCCGTTCAACTTCCCGCTGAACCTGTGCGCCCACAAGGTCGCCCCGGCCATCGCCGCCGGCGCCCCGATCATCCTCAAGCCGGCCCCGGCCACCCCGCTCTCGGGCCTGATCATCGGCGACCTGCTCGCCGAGACGGACCTGCCCGCCGGCTCCTGGTCGATCCTCCCGGTCTCCAACGACCGCATGCCCGCCCTCGTCCAGGACGAGCGGCTGCCGGTGATCTCCTTCACCGGCTCCGAGAAGGTCGGCTACGCGATCATGGACTCGGTGCCGCGCAAGCACTGCACCCTGGAGCTGGGCGGCAATGGTGCCGCGGTCGTGCTCGGTGACTACGCCTCCGACGCCGACCTCGACTGGGCCGCGACCCGCATCGCGACCTTCTCCAACTACCAGGGCGGCCAGTCCTGCATCTCCGTGCAGCGCGTGATCGCGGACGCCTCCGTCTACGACCGTCTGCTGCCCCGCATCGTCGCCGCCGTCGAGGCCCAGGTCACCGGTGACCCGACCGACGACAAGACCGATGTCGGCCCGCTGGTCAGCGAGGACGCCGCCAAGCGCGTCGAGGCGTGGGTGGACGAGGCGGTCGCCGCCGGCGCCAAGCTCCTCACCGGCGGCAAGCGCGACGCCGCCTCCTACGCGCCGACCGTCCTCACCGAGGTGCCGGCCGACACGACCATCTCCTGCGAGGAGGTCTTCGGCCCGGTCCTGACCGTGCAGAAGGTCGACGGCGAGGCCGAGGCCTTCGCCGCCGTCAACGACTCCAAGTACGGCCTCCAGGCAGGCGTGTTCACCCGCGACGTCCAGGTCGCCTTCCGCGCCCACCGCGCCCTGGAGGTCGGCGGTGTCGTCGTCGGCGACGTTCCGTCCTACCGCGCCGACCAGATGCCGTACGGCGGCGCCAAGCAGTCCGGTGTGGGCCGCGAGGGCGTGAAGTTCGCGATGGACGACTACACATACGAGCGCGTGCTGGTCCTCACCGGTCTCGCGCTCTGACCTGCCACGGACAGGTCGGCACAACGGCCGCAGCCCACTGTGCGGGGGCTGCGGCCGTTCGTGTGTCCGGCGGGGTACTGCCTCGGTAAAGGATTCGACATCTACAGTTCAATAACCTTGTCCTGTGCATGACTCGCCCGGTGGGATGCGCATGACCACTTCGTCCGACTCAGGACGACTCAGGGCCACTCAGGGGAATTCATGCACATAGCCCGTACCGGGCGTGGCGTCGCGGCATCCGCGGCCGCCACCGCCGCCCTCGTCGCCGCCGCGCTGGCGACCACCTCGCAGGCCGGCGTCACCGCTGCCGCGCCCGCCGCCGTACCGCACACCAAGGCGGTTCCGGCCATCGCCGGACACAATCTGGTGCACGGAGTGGCCAGCCCGCTCCCCATCGCGCAGTGCCAGGCCAAGTGGCACATCAACTGCTACACCCCGCTCCAGTACCGCAAGGCGTACAACCTCAACCCGCTGTACCGCAAGGGCGTCACGGGCAAGGGGCGCACCATCGTCATCGTCGACTCGTTCGGTTCCCCGACCGTCCAGCACGACCTCGACGTCTACAGCAAGCAGTTCGGCCTGCCCAGCACCAAGGTCAAGGTGGTCAAGTGGGGTCACGTCCCCGCCTTCGACCCCAAGAACTCGGAGATGACCGGCTGGGCCGGTGAGACCACGCTGGACGTCGAGATGGCCCACGCCGTGGCGCCCGGCGCCAAGATCGTCCTGGTGGAGACGGCGGTCTCGGAGACCGAGGGCACCACCGGTCTGCCCGAGATGATGTCCGCCGAGAAGCACATGATCGACCAGGGCGTCGGCGACGTCATCAGCCAGAGCTTCGGCGCCACCGAGAACACCTTCCCCGGTTTCGGCAGGGGAGACTTCACCAGCATCAAGAAGCTGCGCTACGCCTTCCAGGCCGCGGACCGCAAGCACGTGACGGTCCTCGCCTCCTCCGGCGACGGCGGCGCCACCGACATGCAGGCGGACGGCAAGACGTACTACAAGAAGCGCGTCAACTCCTGGCCGTCCTCGGACCCGCTGGTCACCTCCATCGGCGGCACCCAGCTCCACCTGAACGACAAGGGTGAGCGCGTCAAGCCGGACAGCGTCTACAACGACTACGGCGCGGGCGGCGGCGGTCAGTCCCACGTCTTCTCCCGGCCCGCCTTCCAGGACGGCGTGAAGAACGTCGTCGGCGCCCGCCGCGGCACCCCGGACATCTCGATGGCCGCCGCGGTCAACGGCGGCGCCTGGGTCTACTCCAGCTACGCCCCGACGGCCACCGGCTGGGACGTATCCGGCGGCACCAGTGAGGCGAGCCCGCTCTTCTCGGGCATCGTCGCCCTCGCCGACCAGGCGGCCGGCCACCGGCTGGGCAACATCAACGAGGCGCTGTACGACCTCTCCCGTCGCGCCGCCCACCACGACCCGAACACCGGCGTCGTGGACGTCAACGACGGCACGGACAACAGCTACGAGCACGTCACCGGCTACAAGGCCGTCAACGGCTACGACATGGCCACCGGCGTGGGCACGCTGGACGCCCTCCGCTTCGTGCCCGCCCTCGCGAAGGCGGGCCGTCACGGCTGACGCGGCACTCCCGCGACAGGGGCTCCGCCCCTGACAACCACCTGAACCAGGTGGCGGGGGGCCCGGGCCCCCCCCCCGGGGCGGCGCGGCGGCCCCAGACGGCGCCGTGGTGGGCGTGGAGGCCGGTGGGCGGCGGGCGGTGGCGGGGCGGGGCCCCCACCCGCGCTTGGGGGGGCCGGGCGCCCCGCGACTCCACCGTGTCGACGTTGCG
>NZ_JBFAET010000083.1:0-39546 GCF_040642095.1 Streptomyces sp. NPDC020362 | reverse complement strand
CCCACCCTCTCGACCCCCCGCGGTGCGGGGCTGCCCCACACCTTTGCGGGGGCCCCCCCCGCGCGGGGGCCGGCCCCTCTCGCACGTGGCCCGGGGCCCGGTCAGCCGCTCGTGAAGCGGCGTACGCCCGAGGGCGTCACGACCGCCTGCACGGGCCGGTCGTGCGCCTCGGCCGGGACATGGGCGACGATTTCCGTGTCGTACAGGAGCACCACGAGCGCGGGGCGCGCGCCCGCGCGCTCAAGACGCGCGAGCACACGGTCGTACGATCCGCCGCCGCGCCCCAGGCGCATCCCGCGCGCGTCCACCGCCAGTCCGGGCAGCAGGACGACGTCCGCGCCGGTCACGGCGTCCGGGCCGAGGCGCTCGCCGGAGGGCTCGAAAAGCGCCATTTTTCCGCCGTGTTGGACCCGGGCGAGAGAGTCCGGGCCGGTGTACTCGCCCCAGTCCAGGTCGTTGTCGGGCAGGAGCGCGGGGAGGAGCACGCGCACGCCCCGCGCGCGCAGCGCGTCCAGCAGTGCGGGCGTGCCGGGCTCGCTCCCGACGGAGACGTACGCCGCCACCGTGCGCGCACGTGCCAGTTCGGGAAGCTCGAGGGCGCGCCGGGCCAACGTGTCGCCCGCCTCCCGTACGACATCCTGCGGCAATCTGTTCCTCACCGAGAGGAACTCCCGCCGCAACATCCGCTTGTCACGCTCGTCCGTGCGTCCGTCGTGTTCCACAGGTCGTTCCTGCATCCTTCGCAATGTGCTCATATGAGGGCCAAGTAACCGGAGCCACAGAATCCCTGCAAAGGCACCGGATAAGGTTGCGGGCATGACTCAGTCGCACCCCAGGATCAGCAAGGCTGTCATCCCTGCAGCAGGCCTCGGTACCCGGTTCCTGCCGGCCACCAAAGCCACTCCCAAGGAGATGCTGCCGGTCGTGGACAAGCCCGCGATCCAGTACGTGGTCGAGGAGGCCGTGACCGCGGGTCTCGACGACGTCCTCATGATCACCGGACGCAACAAGCGTCCGCTGGAGGACCACTTCGACCGTAACTACGAGCTCGAATCGGCGCTGCAGAAGAAGGGCGACGCCGGCCGACTCGCCAAGGTGCAGGAGTCCAGCGACCTGGCCACCATGCACTATGTGCGCCAGGGCGACCCCAGAGGCCTCGGCCACGCCGTGCTGTGCGCCGCCCCGCACGTCGGCCACGAGCCCTTCGCCGTCCTCCTCGGCGACGACCTGATCGACCCCCGCGACCCGCTGCTCCAGCGCATGATCGAGATCCAGGAGCAGCACGGCGGCAGCGTGATCGCGCTGATGGAGGTCGCGCCCGAACAGATCCACCTCTACGGCTGCGCGGCGGTGGAGGCCACCTCCCAGAACGACGTGGTCAAGGTGAGCGGCCTGGTCGAGAAGCCCGACCCGGCGGACGCCCCGTCGAACTACGCGATCATCGGCCGCTACGTCCTCGACCCGCACGTCTTCGACATACTGCGCAAGACCGAGCCGGGCCGCGGCGGCGAGATCCAGCTCACCGACGCCCTCCAGCAGCTCGCCCAGGACGAGAAGGTCGGCGGTCCGGTGCACGGCGTCGTCTTCAAGGGCCGCCGCTATGACACCGGCGACCGTGGCGACTACCTGCGTGCCATTGTCAGACTGGCATGCGAACGTGAAGACCTGGGCCCGGACTTCCGGACCTGGCTTCGCAGTTACGTAGCCGAGGAGATGCAGCAACGTTGACCAGCGCCGCGACCCGCCCCTCCGACCCGGACCGCCTGTGGTCGGTGGACGAGCACCTGGAGGACATCCTCACCACCGTCCGTCCCCTCGAACCCATCGAGCTGCAGCTGCTCGACGCCCAGGGCTGCGTCCTGGTCGACGACGTCACGGTGCCGGTCTCCCTGCCACCGTTCGACAACAGCTCCATGGACGGGTACGCGGTACGGGTCGCGGACGTCGTGGGCGCCAGCGAGGAGTTCCCGGCCGCCCTGGAGGTCGTCGGGGACGTGGCGGCGGGCGCGGCAGACCTCGTCCGGATCGGCCCCGGCCAGGCCGCCCGCATCATGACCGGCGCGCCGATCCCGCCCGGCGCCGAGGCCGTCGTCCCCGTCGAGTGGACCGACGGCGGGCTCGGCGAGGGCCCCGTGGGCGGCATGCGGGCGCGCAGCCTGGCCCCCGAGGGCGCCGAGGGGCACGTGCGCGTGCACCGCCCCGCCGCGGCAGGTGCGCACGTGCGCGCCACGGGCAGCGACGTGAAGGCCGGCGACCGCGCCCTGGAGGCCGGGACGATCCTCGGCCCGCCGCAGATCGCCCTGCTCGCCGCGATCGGCCGGGGCACGGTACGGGTGCGCCCGCGCCCGCGCGTGGTCGTCATGTCCACGGGCAGCGAACTCGTCCAGCCCGGCGAAGGACTGGTCAGGGGCCAGATCTACGACTCCAACAGCTTCGCCCTCACCGCCGCGGCGCGGGACGCGGGCGCCATCGCCTACCGGGTGGGCGCCGTCGCCGACGACGCCGACACCCTCCGGTCCACCATCGAGGACCAGCTCGTCCGCGCCGACCTGCTGGTGACCACCGGCGGGGTGAGCGTCGGGGCGTACGACGTCGTCAAGGAGGCGCTGTCGTCCGTGGGCGACGAGGACGAGGCGGGCAGCGGCATCGACTTCCGCAAGCTCGCCATGCAGCCCGGCAAGCCCCAGGGCTTCGGCTCCATCGGCCCCGACCACACGCCCCTGCTGGCCCTGCCCGGCAACCCCGTGTCGTCGTACGTCTCCTTCGAACTGTTCGTCCGCCCGGCGATCCGCACCCTGATGGGCCTCGAAGACGTCCACCGGCCCACTACCCGGGCCACCCTGAAGGCGGACAAGGCGCTCGGCTCGCCCCGGGGGCGCCGGCAGTTCCTGCGCGGTACGTACGCCGACGGCGAGGTGACCCCGGTGGGCGGCGTCGGCTCCCACCTGGTCGCGGCGCTGGCGCACGCCGACGCGCTCATCGTCGTACCGGAGGACGTGGAATCCGTCGAGCCCGGCACGGACGTGGAGGTCGTGCTGCTCGGCTGACCGGGCCCGGGCGCGCACCCGAGGCGGTGCGCGGCGGGCGTCCACGGGGGTCCTGGCCCGGTGCGTGGGCCGGCCCCGCGGTACCGTGTCGCGCACAACAGGCCCGTGCACCGCACCGCGACGGGCCCGGACCGGGAGCGCCTCACAGCATGACTGAGCCATTCCGGGGGGAGACCCCCGGACCCTCTGCGCAGGACCGACTGACGCACATCGACGAGGCGGGCGCGGCCCGCATGGTCGACGTGTCCGCAAAGGACGTGACCGCGCGCTCCGCCCGCGCGAGCGGCCGGGTCCTCGTGTCACCCCGTGTGGTCGAGCTGCTGCGCGGCGAGGGGGTCCCCAAGGGGGACGCCCTGGCCACCGCACGCATCGCGGGCATCATGGGAGCCAAGCGCACCCCGGACCTGATCCCCCTGTGCCACCCGTTGGCGGTGTCCGGTGTGAAACTGGATTTGTCGGTCGCGGACGACGCCGTGGAGATCCGGGCCACCGTGAAGACCACGGACCGCACGGGTGTCGAGATGGAGGCCCTCACCGCGGTGACGGTCGCCGCGCTCACCGTGATCGACATGGTGAAGGCGGTCGACAAGGGAGCGGTCATCACGGACGTTCGGGTGGAGGAGAAGACGGGCGGCAAGTCGGGCGACTGGAGCCGGTCATGACCTACCGTGCTCTGGTGGTCACCGCCTCCAACAGGGCCGCCGCGGGTGTCTACGAGGACAGGGGCGGCCCCTTGGTCGCCGACGGCCTCAGGGGCTTCGGGTTCGACGTCGACGGCCCCCGGGTCGTCCCCGACGGTGACCCCGTGGAGGCGGCCCTGCGCGCGGGTGCCGACGCCGGGTACGACGTCATCGTCACCACCGGCGGCACCGGCATCTCGCCCACCGACCGCACGCCCGAGGCGACCCGCGCGGTGATCGAGACCGAGGTGCCGGGCATTGCGGAGGCCATCCGGGCGTTCGGACGGGAGAAGGTTGCGACCGCCGCGCTCTCCCGGGGACTGGCCGGGGTGGCGGGGCGGACCCTGATCGTCAATCTGCCTGGCTCCACGGGCGGGGTGAAGGACGGCCTCGCCGTACTGGAGCCCCTGCTGGCCCATGCCGTCGACCAGATCCGCGGCGGCGACCACCCCAGACCGAGCAGCGGGGGTGCGAGCTGAACAGCCCTTCCTGGCCCGTCGTGCTGGTGGACGGAGATGTAGTCCTCCGGCCCATAAAGCTGCGCGACCAACGGGTCTGGCGTGAGGTGAACCGGCGCAACCGGGACTGGCTGCGCCCCTGGGAGGCGACCATTCCGCCGCCCACGCCGAGCGGGCCGATCGCGCACCGGCCGACCTACCGCCAGATGGTCCGGCACCTGCGCTCCGAGGCCCACGCGGGCCGGATGCTGCCGTTCGTCATCGAGTACCAGGGGCGGCTCGTCGGCCAGTTGACGGTCGCCGGGATCACCTGGGGCTCGATGTGCTCGGGACACGTCGGCTACTGGGTGGACGAGTCGGTGGCCGGGCGCGGGGTGATGCCGACGGCCGTCGCGCTCGTGGTGGACCACTGTTTCCGCACCGTCGGGCTGCACCGCATCGAGGTGTGCATTCGCCCCGAGAACCGGCCCAGCCGCCGGGTCGTGGAGAAACTCGGATTCCGCGAGGAGGGGCTGCGGCCGCGTTATCTGCACATCGACGGAGCCTGGCGCGACCACCTCGTCTTCGCGCTCACGGCGGAAGAAGTGCCCGAGGGGTTGCTCAGGCGCTGGCAGCGGGCACGCTCCGAGAGGGCGTCGCAGACGCAGCGCCGGTCGGACGCAGACGGCCCCTCCGGTGCGCAGGGGACGCCGGACACGCCGGACGTGCCGCGGAGGCCGTAGAACATCCCGCGGAATCCGGCCGAGCCCCGGAAATTGAATATGTGTTCGAAATTGATCGCCCCGCGACCGCTCCGGGGCATTCAATTCGCGACTTCGGCGCTGTGCTGATCGCATCGGTCGCAAAAAAAGCTGGAAATATCAGCCAGATCGTGCGACACACCGGCCCAATTGGCAGATGGCCTCACGCAAACCCCTCTACCGTGTGAGGCGTGAGCAGCAGCGGCCTCATCTACGCAGTCATTGTCGGGGCCTGGGCCGCCTACTTGGTGCCGATGTGGCTCCGTAGGCAGGACGAGCTGAACGAGGCCCGTCCGACGGAACGCTTCAGCACCGCCATCCGGCTGCTGTCCGGACGGGCGGGGATGGAGCGCCGGTACGCCAGGGACCTGCGGGCGCGCTCCGCCCAGGAGGGGGAGCCGGACGCCAGTGATCCGGACGCCGTCACCGACTCGGTGGACGTCCGGGCCTTCGCCGTGCCTCCGACGCGCCGTCAGGCGCGCGCAGAGGCCGAGCCGGAGGCGCCCGGGCGGCCTGAGCCGGCCCGCGACCAGCCCGTCGCCCCGACGCCCAAGTCCCCCTCGGTACCCGCGCAGAAGCGTGTGCCGGCCGCACGGCGCGCGTCCTCGGCGCAGGCGGCCGCGGCACGGGCTCGGCGCTCGAAGGTGCTCGCGCGCCGTCGGCGCACCACCGTGCTCCTCTTCCTCGTCTTCACGCTCGGCGCGGTCGTCGCCGCCGTCGGCGGCCTGGCCCTCCTGTGGGTGCCCGGCGTGCCCGCGGTCACGCTGAGCGGGTACATCGCCTACCTGCGGACCCAGGAGCGCCGCCGCTTCGCCTACCAGATGGACCGCCGGCAGGCCGAGGTCGCCGCACAGCGGCTGCGGGAGCGCCAGCCGCGGCGGCGTGCACCCCTCGACGCGGGCCCTGCCGCCGGCGAGGAGGAGGGGGCGGAGGCCGAGGCCGGCACCGGCCTCTCGGCGCTGGCCGCGGACCGCCGTGCCCTCGTGGAGCAGACCGACCACGCCGAGTGGGTCGACCAGCAGCAGCGCGAGCGGCAGCGGCGGCCCGGGCGCGGCGACAGCTGGGACCCGGTCCCGGTGCCGCTGCCCACCTACGTGACCGCGCCGGTTGCGCCGCGGGCCACCTCCGACGTGGACCTGGGGGCGCCCGACACCTGGAGTTCGGCGCGTTCCAGCTCGGTCGCGCCGGAGCACGAGACGGGCCGCGTGTCCCAGGCCGAGCCGGACGGGTCCGCGTCCGAGGACAGGGCGGCGGACGGCCGTGGCGACTCACTCCCTCACGCCCGCAATCGCTCGCGCGGGGGGAACCCCGCCGCCGCGTCCCGCCGCGCGCGCGAGCGCGGACGCACACCGCTCTTCGACCAGTACGAGGACGGCGACCGCCCGCGCGCGGCCAACGAGTGACGGCCGTCACGGTGCTGGAAGCCCGCCTCTGACCAGTCAGGGAACGGATTTCCAAGCACCCCGACGGGGATGCTAGAGTTTCACTCGTTGCAAGGGCCTGTGGCGCAGTCCGGTAGCGCACCTCGTTCGCATCGAGGGGGCCAGGGGTTCAAATCCCCTCAGGTCCACGCATCATGAAGCCCCGGTCGGCAGTAGCCGACCGGGGCTTCATCGCGTCTACAGCTGCTTCGCGTAGCAGCGGCTCTCGTCGTAGTGGCGGTAGTAGCCGAACTTGGCGCAGGGCTCATAGCCGCTCGACGCGTACAGAGCGATGGCCTCCGGCTGCTTGGTACCGGTCTCCAGGACCATCCGCGCGCGACCGGCCGCGCGGGCGTCCTCCTCCAGGGCCGCGAGGATGCGGCGGGCGAGGCCGTGGCCGCGCATCTGGGCGACGACGAACATGCGCTTGAGTTCGGCGTCGCCGTCCTCGTAGCCCTCCTCGTTGCGCTCCTGGCTGCGCCAGCCGCCGGTGGCCACCGGGCGGTCGTGCTCGTCGTAGGCGATCAGGTACACGCCCCGGGGCGGGTCGAAGTCCGCGGCGTCGAGGGCGGTTGCGTCGCCGCCGTCGCCGTAGCGCAGGTGGTATTCGGCCTGGACCTCGTCGTTGAGCTTGACGGCGTCGGCATGGTCGAAACGGACACGGCGTATATTCATACTGAGCATCGTACTTCTATGCAGGCACTTCCGTGCGGGCTACGGGATGAACGGGCTCCGACCAGTGTGCCGGTATCGTGCCCTGGTGCTGACTGTGACCTCGGTGAATGTGAACGGGCTGCGCGCCGCTGCCAAGAAGGGCTTCGTGGAGTGGCTCGCCCAGACCTCCGCGGACGTCGTCTGTCTGCAGGAGGTGCGCGCCGAGCCCCACCAGCTGCCCGAGGAGGTCCGGCAGCCCGACGGCTGGCACGTCGTGCACGCCCCGGCCGCCGCCAAGGGCCGCGCGGGCGTCTCCCTGTACACGCGGCGCGAGCCCGACCGGGTCCGGGTCGGCTTCGGATCCGCCGAGTTCGACGGCAGCGGACGCTACGTCGAGGCCGACCTGCCCGGCGTCACCGTCGCCTCCCTCTACCTGCCCTCCGGTGAGGTCGGCACCGAGCGGCAGGACGAGAAGATCCGCTTCATGGGCGAGTTCCTCGCCCACCTCAAGGGGCTGCGCGAGCGGGCCGCCGCCGACGGGCGCCAGGTGGTCGTCTGCGGCGACTGGAACATCGCGCACCAGCAGGCCGACCTCAAGAACTGGCGAGGCAACACCAAGAACTCCGGCTTCCTGCCCGAGGAGCGGGAGTGGCTCTCCCGGGTGCTCGCCGCCCAGGACGGCGGCTATGTCGACGTCGTCCGCGCCCTGCACCCGGACGCCGAGGGACCGTACACCTGGTGGTCGTACCGGGGGCGGGCCTTCGACAACGATTCGGGATGGCGCATCGACTACCAGGTGGCCACCCCCGGCCTCGCGGGCAGGGCGGTCAAGGGCTTCGTCGAGCGCGCGGCCACGCACGCCGAGCGGTGGTCCGACCATGCGCCGGTGACGGTCGTGTACGACCTGTAGGAGGGCCGGGCGGACTGCCGGCCGGGCCCGTCCGCCCGGCCGTCGTTCAGGCTTGCGTGCCCGGCCGCCGTTCAGGCCCGCTTGTTCAGCTGGCGGTCCATGGCCAGGGACAGCTCCGCCTCCACCACGCTGCGGGCGAGCGGGCGCAGGCGGTGCAGGTCCTCCTCGGGGGCGTGGCGCAGGATCAGGCCGGTGAAGAGTTCGGCGAGGGCGTCCGCGTGTTCCCGGACGCGCTCGGCGGCCGCCAGGACCTCCGCGAGCGGGATGCCCTCGCGGACCAGGGCGGAGGAGACGTCCAGCAGGCGGCGGCTGATGTGGACGATCTGGTCCCCGTCGGTGCCGAGGTAGCCGAGTGCCATGGCGGCGGCGAGGTTCTCGGGCGTGACCTCGCCCTCGAAGCGGGCGGCGAGTTCCTCGGGGGTGAGGCGGACCGGCTCCTCCTCGGTGGGGTTGTCGATGCCGATCAGGTCGGCGACATCGCGGCCCTGGTCGAGGGCCTCCGCGAGTTCCGCGATGCCGTTGAGGGTGTGGCCGCGCTCCAGCAGGGTCGAGATCGTGCGCAGGCGGGCCAGATGATGGTCGTCGTACCAGGCGATGCGGCCCTCGCGGCGGGGCGGCCGGATCAGCTTGCGTTCGCGGTAGAAGCGCAGTGTGCGCACGGTGATGCCGGCCAGGCGGGCCAGCTCCTCCATGCGGTACTCGCGTACTGCGCCGTCCTGTCCGTCCCTGCGCCCGCTGTTGTGCCCACCGTCGTCTGCCACGCCCGAAGCCTATGGTGTACCGCCGGTAACTTTCCTTCCCGCGCCCCTACCGCTCGGTACGGAGCTGCTCTACAGTCCCATTATGCCAGTATTCACTGGCAGAGTCCAAGGCGATGCGTGGAGGCTTCGGGATGGACGAGCACGAGCATGTACGAGTGGCGGTGATCGGGTCCGGGTTCGGCGGGCTGGGGGCCGCCGTCCGCCTGCGCCGCGAAGGGATCACCGACTTCGTCGTCCTGGAGCGGGCCGGCAGCGTGGGCGGCACCTGGCGGGACAACAGCTACCCCGGGTGCGCCTGTGACGTCCCCTCCCACCTGTACTCCTTCTCCTTCGCGCCCAACCCCGACTGGCCGCGCACCTTCTCCGGGCAGCAGCACATCCGCGCCTACCTGGAGCACGTCACCGACGTCTTCGGCCTGCGCCCGCACATCCGCTTCGACTCCGAAGTGAAGATGATGACCTGGGACGCCGAGAACCTGCGGTGGACCATCGAGACCGCCGGCGGGTCGCTCACCGCCGACGTCGTGGTCTCCGCCACCGGGCCGCTGTCCGACCCCAAGATCCCCGAGATCCCGGGGCTCGACTCCTTCCCGGGCACGGTGTTCCACTCGGCCCGCTGGGACCACGACTACGACCTGCGCGGCAAGCGCGTCGCCATGGTCGGCACCGGAGCCTCCGCCATCCAGATCGTGCCCGCCGTCCAGCGCGAGGTCCGCCGGCTCACGCTCTTCCAGCGCACCCCGCCCTGGGTGATGCCGCGGATGGACCGCGCCATCAGCGGCGCCGAGCGCCGGCTGCACCGGGCCCTGCCCTTCACCACCCAGGTCAGGCGCGGAGTGCTGTGGGGCCTGCGGGAGCTGCAGGTGCAGGCGTTCACCAAGCGTCCCGACGAACTCGGCCTGGTCGAACAGCTCGCCAAGCGCAACATGGCCCGTGCCATCAAGGACCCGGCCCTGCGTGCCAAGCTCACTCCCGACTACCGCATCGGCTGCAAACGGATCCTGCTGTCCAGCGAGTACTACCCGGCGATCGCCCAGCCGAATGTGGACGTCGTCGCCGGCGGGCTCGCCGAGATCCGCGGGTCGACCGTGGTCGCCGCCGACGGCACCGAGGCCGAGGTCGACGCGATCATCTTCGGTACGGGCTTCCACGTCACGGACATGCCCATCGCCGAGCGCGTGGTGGGCGCGGGGGGCCTCACCCTCGCGGAGTCCTGGAAGAGCGGCATGCAGGCGCTGCGCGGCGCCTCGGCCGCCGGATTCCCGAACTGGATGACGATCATCGGGCCCAACACCGGCCTCGGGAACTCCTCCATGATCCTCATGATCGAGTCCGCGCTGAACTACATGGCCGACTACCTGCGCCAGCTCGACGTCCTCGGCGGCCGCGCCGCCCTCGACGCCCGGCCCGCCGCCGTCGACGCCTGGAACCACACGGTCCAGGAGCGCATGAAGCGGACCGTGTGGAACACCGGCGGCTGCACCAGCTGGTACCTCGACGCGAGCGGCCGCAACACCACCATCTGGCCCGGTACGACGACGGAGTTCCGGCGCGCGACCCGGCGGGTGGACCTGGCGGAGTACGAGGTGATCCGGAAGGCCGGGGAAAGGCCGAAGGGTCTGCCCGTCGAGGAGAAGAGCGAGGCCGCCGCATGAGCCGTCTCGCCTCCGTGGCCTCCGGCCCCTACGCCCCGCCCGCGCCCGCCCGCGAACTCACCGTCGTCTCCGCAGACGGGGCGCGGCTGCACGTCGAGGTGCACGGGCCCGAGAACGCACCCCCCGTCGTCCTCTCCCACGGCTGGACCTGCTCGACCGCCTTCTGGGCAGCACAGATAAGGGAGTTGGCGGCCGACCACCGGGTCATCGCGTACGACCAGAGGGGGCACGGGCGCAGTCCCGCGAGCCCCGCGTGCACCACCGGCGCGCTGGCGGACGACCTCGAAGCGGTGCTCGCGCAGACCCTGGCACGCGGGGAGAAGGCCCTCGTCGTCGGCCACTCCATGGGCGGCATGACGGTCATGGCCGCCTCCGCGCGCCCCCGTTTTCGCGAACACGCCGCCGCCGTCCTGCTGTGCAGCACCGGCAGCTCGCGGCTGGTCGCCGAGTCGCGTGTGGTGCCCCTGCGGGCCGGGCGCGTGCGCACCTGGATCACCGGGCACATCCTCGGATCGCGCGCCCCTCTCGGGCCCGTCACGCCGGTCGCGAAGCGCATTCTCAAGTACGCCACCATGGGCGCCGGTTCGGCCTCGCACATGGTGGAGGCGTGTGCGCGGATCGTGCACGCCTGCCCGCGCACCGTGCGCCACGCCTGGGCCGCCGTACTCGCGGCGCTCGACCTCGACCACGGGGTGCGCGAGCTGCACGTGCCCACCGAAGTGGTCCACGGCGCGTCCGACCGGCTCACGCCGCCCGTGCACGCCCGTGCGCTGGTCGCCGCGCTGCCCCGGTGCATCGGCCTCACCGAACTGCCCGGGGTCGGCCACATGACCCCGATCGAGGCGCCCGGGGTGGTGACCGGCAAGATCAGGGAACTTGTCACCACGTACGTCACCGGGAGTGATCCCGAGTCCCCGTCCGAGTCCCGTCCCACCCCCGCGCAGCACATCAAGGAGGGCACATGAGCAGGGTCAGCCTCGACGGTCAGGTCGCCGTCGTCACCGGAGCGGCCCGCGGTGTCGGTGAGTTGCTCGCACGCAAGCTCTCCGCGCGCGGTGCGAAGGTGGCGCTCGTCGGCCTGGAGGAGGAGGCACTCAAGGCGGTCTCCGAGCGGCTGCACACCGACAGCGCGTACTGGTACGCCGACGTCACCGACCACGAGGCGATGAGCCGGGTGGCGCAGGAGGTGAAGGAGCGGTTCGGCAAGGTCGACATCGTGGTCGCCAACGCCGGTGTGGCGAGCGGAGGCCCGTTCGCCGACTCCGATCCGCAGGCCTGGCGGCGCGTCATCGAGGTGAACCTGATCGGTTCGGCGGTGACGGCGCGCGCGTTCCTGCCGGTGCTCGTGGAGAGCCGCGGCTATCTGCTGCAGGTGGCTTCGCTCGCCGCGATCACCCCGGCACCGATGATGACGGCGTACTGCGCCTCCAAGTCGGGCGTGGAGGCGTACGCGCACAGTCTGCGCGCCGAAGTCGGCTACCAGGGTGTGCGCGTCGGCGTCGCGTACCTGTCCTGGACCGACACCGACATGGTGCGCGGTGCCGACCAGGACGACGTGATGCGGGAGCTGCGGCAGCGGCTGCCGTGGCCGTCGAACAAGACCTACCCGCTGGGCCCGGCCGTGGACCGGATCGTCGCCGGGATCGAGCGGCGCTCGGCGCATGTGTACGGGCAGTGGTGGCTGCGCGGCATGCAGGGGGTGCGCGGATATCTGCCGGGGCTGATCGGCAGCGTGGGCCAGCGTGAGATGCGGCGGTTCGCGCCCCGTTTGCAGGGGATGCGTTCCGGACTCGTCGGTGCAGGTGGGGAGGCCGACGAAGCGGCGCGTTCTACGCACCGTAACTGATCGAAATGCGCCTTGTGTTCCTCCGTGTGAGGCTGGTCGAGGCCCCATCGAGGGGCCGCCCCCCACCCTCACTCACCACAGGAGTGAACCCACATGGGTATGAAGGACAAGTCCAACCAGCAGCGCGGTCAGCAGCAGGGTCAGCAGGAGCGCGGTCAGCAGCAGGGTCAGCAGGAGCGCGGCCAGCAGCAGGGCCAGCAGCAGCGCGGCCAGCAGCAGGAGCAGCGCAAGCAGGGCAAGCAGGGCCAGCAGGGCGAGCGCGGCAAGCAGAACTACCGTGACATCCAGGACACGGAGCAGGAGATGCGGGACCGGCTCGACCAGGACTACGACGCCTAGTCGCTGCGGTCGGCTTCGGCCGGAACGGCGTGGGGTGCCCTTCTTCCGGGGGCGCCCCACGCTCTCTGTGTGTGCTGCGGGTGCGTTGTGCGTGGTGCGGGCCGGTGGGGGCTTGTCGCGCAGTTCCCCGCGCCCCTTTGGTGTGCAGCCCCGCTTTCTTGTCGTCCTTGGCGGCAGATTTTGCGTTGTGCGGTGCGGGCCGGTGGGGGCTTGTCGCGCAGTTCCCCGCGCCCCTTCAGGGCGCCCCTCTTGGGGGCAGTTTGGGGCGGGTGCGGTTCGGGGTGTCGCTGTAGTCCGGGGGGAGCGCCGCGGGGTTGGACCCCAGGAGGTCCAGGGCCAGTTGGATCGCGTCGTCCATTTCCACGTGGCGGCCCTCGGCCCAGTCCAGGGGGGTGCGCAGGACCTCCAGATCGGGGGCGACGCCGTGGTTCTCCACGGACCATCCGTAGGCGTCGAACCAGGCGGCGTTCATCGGCACCGTGATCACCGTGCCGTCGCCGAGGCGGTGCCGTCCCGTCATGCCGACGACTCCGCCCCAGGTGCGCTGTCCGACGACCGGCCCGAGCTTCAGCAGTTTGAAGGCCGCGGTGATCATGTCGCCGTCGGAGGAGGTCGCCTCGTCCGCCAGGGCCACCACCGGGCCCCGGGGCGCGTTCGAGGTGTACGACACGGGCTGCGCGTTGCGGGTCAGGTCCCAGCCCAGGATGGTCCGGGTCAGCTTCTCGATGACCAGCTCGCTGATGTGGCCGCCCGCGTTGCCGCGCACGTCCACGATCAGCGCGGGCCGTGACACCTCCATGCGCAGGTCCCGGTTGAACTGGGCCCAGCCCGAGCCGCCCATGTCGGGGATGTGCAGGTAGCCGCACTTGCCGCCGCTCAGCTCCCGGACGACCTCCCGGCGTTTGGCGACCCAGTGCTGGTAGCGCAGCGGCCGCTCGTCGACGAGGGGGACGACGGCGACCCGCCGGGCGGCCCGTCCCCCGTTCCCCTCCGGTGGGACGAAGGTCAGCTCCACGGTCGTACCGCCCGAGCCGGCGAGCAGCGGGTACGGTCCCGTCACCGGGTCGACGGGCCGGCCGTCCACATGGGTCAGGACGGCGCCCTCCCGGATGCCCGTACCGGCCAGCGGTGAGCGTGCCTTGGAGTCGGACGAGTCACCGGGCAGGATGCGTTTGACCGTCCAGCCGTCGTCCCGCCGTACGAAGGTGGCGCCGAGCAGTCCCTGCCAGCGCTGGTAGTGGCGCGGCCCCTCGTTGCGGCGGGCGGGCGTGACGTAGGCGTGCGAGGTGCCCAGCTCGCCGAGGACCTCGCGCAGCAGATCCGCGAACTCGTCGGGGGAGGCGACCCGTTCGACCAGCGGCCGGTACTGGTCGAGCACCGCGTCCCAGTCGATGCCGCTCATGCCCGGGTCCCAGAAGTAGGCGCGGATGAGACGGCCGGCCTCCTCGTAGGCCTGGCGCCATTCGGCGGCCGGGTCGACCTTGTGCAGGATGCGGCGCAGGTCGATCCACACGGTCGTGTCGCTGTCGCCGGACTCGGTCGACGGCACCGCCCGCAGGTCCCCCTCGTCGACCACCACGAGCCGGGTCCCGTCGCCGCTCACCGCGAACCAGTCGAGGTGGTCGACCAGTTCGGACTTCTTCGCCTTGGTGATGTTGAAGTACTCCAGCGTCGGCCGGCCGCTGGTGTCGGCCGGGTTGACGAAGGTCTCGCCGAGCGCGCCGGAGATGGGCCAGCGCAGCCAGACCAGTCCGCCGCCCGCGACCGGGTGCAGCGCCGAGTACTTGGAGGCGATGACCGGGAACGGCGTCACCCGGTTCTCCAGGCCCTCCACCTCCACCATCACCGTGCCGTTCTCCCCGCTCTCCTCGTCCTCGACGGGGTCGAGCCCGCCCGCGGCCGGGCGGCCCTCGGGGTTCAGGGCGAACGGGGAGGGGGTCGCCGAGGAGAGCGGGACCAGGTACGGGCGGCAGCCCAGCGGGAAGGACAGGTCGCCGGTGTGGACGTCGTACACCGGGTCGAAGCCGCGCCAGGAGAGGAAGGCGAGATAGCGGCCGTCGCGGGTGAAGACGGGGTTCTCGTCCTCGAAGCGGCCGTTGGTGACGTCCACGATGAGCCGGTCCTTGATGCGGGCCAGCTTGATCTGCCGCAGCGAGCGGCCGATACCGGGGTGGGACCAGGTGAGCCAGGAGCCGTCCGGGGAGAAGGCGAGATCGCGGACGGGGCCGTTGACCGACCGGATCAGCTCGGCGACCTGCCCGTTCGGGCCCTGGGCGTCCCCACCGTCCGTGCTCTCGGCGACCACGCCGTTCGGGTCCTGGGCGTCCCCACCGTCCGTGCTCTCGGCGACCACGCCGTTCGGGCCCTTGGTGTCCTGGGTTGCCTCGGTGCCCTCCCCGCCCGCCTCCGCTGTCTCCTCGCCCGCCTCCGTCGTCTCCCCGCCCGCTGGGGCCCTCTCCTCGCCCGCCTCCGTCGTCTCCCCGCCCGCTGCGGCCGTCTCTCCGGCCGTTTCCGTCGTCGCCTCCGTCGTCGCCTCCGTGGCGTCGATCAGCAGCAGCCGTCCGTCGTGCGAGGCGACCGCGAGCCGCTCGCCCAGCGGATCGCAGACCATCTCCAGGACCCGCCCCAGCTCTGCGGAGGCCAGGCGGCGCGGGGGGCGGTCGCCGGTGGCGCGGGGCAGCTGGGCGATCTCGATGGCGTCCTCGCCCTCGGCGTCCGTCACGTACGCCACCTGCCCGGTCGAGCCGAGCATCGCCGGCAGCCGGATCCGGACGCCCGGTGTGTCGGCGATCGTGCGCGCCGGCCCGTCGCGGTGCGTGAGCCAGTACAGGCTGCCGCGGACGACGACGGCACTGGCCCGGCCGGTCTCGTCCACGGAGATGCCGTCCACGTGCTGGGCGGCAGGCACCTGGTACCTGCGGCGCCCCGCCCGCGGGCCGCCGAGCCGGATGTCGAGCCTGCGCGGTACGGCACCGGGGGCGAAGTCGTCCACCAGCCACAGGTCGCCCGCGCACTGGTAGACCACCCGGGTGCCGTCGCCGGCGGCCTGCCGGGCGTAGAACGCGTCGTGGTCGGTGTGGCGGCGCAGGTCGGAGCCGTCGTACGCGCACGAGTAGAGGTTGCCCACGCCCTCGTGGTCGGAGAGGAAGGCGATCCGGCCGGCGACGAACATGGGGGCTTCCAGGTGCCCACCGATGTCCGGCAGCAGCCGCTGCCCGTGCAGCCACAGCCGGCCCATGGCGCCGCCCCGGTACCGCTTCCAGGAAGCCGGTTCGTGCGGCGGGGTACCCGTGAGCAGCAGGGTCTTGTGCGCGCCGTCGATGTCGGCGACCTGGATGTCGGCGACCGGGCCCCAGGGCAGCTTGCGGCCGGGGTCGCCGTTCGGGGTGACCATGTAGGCCCAGGTGAAGTAGGAGAACGGCTCGCCGTGGGAGGCGACGGCGAGGATGTCGCTGTTGCCGTCCTCGTCGGGGGGCATCCAGCCGCGGACCGCGGTGTCCGTGCTGCCCCAGTACGTCAACTGCCGTGCGGGGCCGCCGTCGACGTCGACGAGGTGGATCTCGGGCACGAGACTGCGCCAGGTCGTGTAGGCGATGTGGCGCCCGTCGGGGGAGAAGCGGGGAGGGCCGGCCTTCGTGCGGTCCACCGTGAGCCGCCAGGCGCGGCCCGGGGCGTCGAGGGCGGCCAGCCAGAGGTCGTCCTCGGCCACGAAGCACAGCAGGTCGCCGCTGAGGTGAGGGAAGCGCAGATAGCTCACCTCCCCATGCTTTTCCGGGGGCGGGGCCCCAGCAACTCGTGGGCCCGGGGGCCCGGCACTTATGCGGAACCGACAGCCGTGAGGCAGGACACGTACGAAACGGTTTCGTTTCGCTGGATTCTGCGGTACCTTCATACACGTACGGAACCGTGTCGTTCGAAGCAGGAAGGGTGAGGAAGATGACTGAGGCCGCCACTGCGCGTCGCAGTCGGATCACGCCCGAGCGCGAGGCCGAGCTGTACGAGGCCGTGCTCGACCTGCTGCGGGAAGTCGGCTACGACGCCCTCACCATGGACGCCGTCGCCGCCCGCACCCGGTCCAGCAAGGCCACGCTCTACCGCCAGTGGGGCGGCAAGGCCGAGCTGGTCGCGAAGGCCGTGCGGCACAACAAGCCGGGCGGCTCCACCGACGAGGTCGACACCGGGTCGCTCAGGGGCGACCTGCACGCCCTCACCATGCGTTCGGACGACTGCGAGATGGAGCAGAGCTCCGCGCTGATGCGGGGTCTGGCCATGGCCATCCACGGCAATCCGGACCTCCTGCGGGCGTTCCGGGAGCATCTCATCGAGCCCGAGACGGCGGACTTCCGACGTGTGCTGCAACGGGCGATCGACCGGGGCGAGGTCCGAGCGGACAACCCGGCGCTCGCCTACGTGATGCACATGATGATCGGCGGTTTCGCCGCCCGCACGATGCTCGACGAGCTGCCGCCGACACAGGACTTCCTGCTTTCGTACATCGACGCCGTGGTCCTCCCCGCCCTCGGCGTCACCACCAGCTGACCCCTCTCCCCAGCAAGCCCACCACCTGACGTCACCGCTCTCGTCGTCGGGCTGATCACCCCTGCCCTGATGAACCCCACGACCTGACCGGGAGTACGCCCTCGTGGCCACATTCCTCTACAAACTCGGCCGGCTCGCCTTCCGGCGACGGCACTTCGTCGCCCTCATATGGGTGGCGCTGCTCACCCTCGCCGGAGTGGGCGCAGCCTCCGCGCCGGCCGCCGGCAACTCGTCGTTCTCCATCCCCGGCACCGAGGCCCAGAAGGCCTTCGACCTGCTGGAACAGCGCTTCCCCGGGATGAGCGCCGACGGCGCGACCGCGCGGGTCGTCTTCAAGGCGCCGGGCGGCGAGAAGATGACGGACAAGGACAACAAGGCGGCCGTGAACAAGACGGTCAAGGAGCTGCAGAGCGGCTCCGAGGTCGTCTCCGTCGCCGACCCCTACACCGGACACGCCGTCAGCAAGGACGGCCGGATCGCCTACGCCTCGGTGAAGTACAAGGTCTCCGGCATGGAGCTGAAGGACTCCTCCCGTGACGAGCTGAAGAAGGCCGCGCAGGACGCGCGGGACTCCGGGCTCACCGTCGAGGTCGGCGGTGACGCGCTGCAGGCGACGCCCGAGACCGGCTCCAGCGAGGTCATCGGCCTCGCGGTCGCCGCGGTCGTCCTGGTCATCACCTTCGGTTCGCTGCTCGCGGCCGGATTCCCGCTGCTGACCGCGATCATCGGCGTCGGTATCGGCGTCTCCACGATCACCGCCCTCGCGAACGCCCTGGACCTGGGCACCACCACCTCGACCCTGGCATCGATGATCGGCCTCGCCGTCGGCATCGACTACGCCCTCTTCATCGTCTCCCGCTACCGGGCCGAACTGGCCGAGGGCCGCGAGCGCGAGGAGGCGGCCGGACGCGCCGTCGGCACGGCCGGCTCGGCGGTGGTCTTCGCGGGCCTGACCGTCGTCATCGCCCTGGTCGGCCTGTCCGTGGTCAACATCCCGATGCTCACCAAGATGGGCGTCGCGGCCGCCGGTACGGTCGCCATCGCGGTCCTCATCGCCCTCACCCTGATCCCGGCGCTGCTCGGCTACGCGGGCCGCAGGATCAAGCCGGCCGGCGAGAAGAGCAAGCTGCTCGGCGGCGGCAGGGCCAAGAGCGCCGAGAAGAAGGCCCGCCCGAACATGGGCACCCGCTGGGCGAGCTTCGTCGTACGGCGCCCGGTCGCCGTGCTGCTGCTCGGTGTGATCGGCCTCGGCGCGGCGGCGGTCCCGGCCGCCTCCCTCGAACTGGGCCTGCCGGACGACGGCTCCCAGCCGGTCTCCACCACCCAGCGCCGCGCCTACGACCTGCTGTCCGAGGGCTTCGGCCCCGGCTTCAACGGCCCGCTGATGGTCGTGGTCGACGCCAAGGACAGCGACCACCCGAAGGCGGCCTTCACCACGGTCGGCGACGAGATCAAGGGCCTGAAGGACGTCGTCACCGTCACCCCGGCCACGCCCAACAAGGCCGGTGACACCGCGACGATCACCGTCGTACCGAAGTCCAAGCCGTCCTCGGCGACCACCGAGGACCTGGTGCACGCCATCCGCGGCAAGGGCGCGGACATCACCGCGGCGACCGACGCGAAGGTACTGGTCACCGGCTCCACGGCGATGAACATCGACGTCTCGCAGCGGCTGAACGACGCCCTGCTGCCGTACCTCGCCCTCGTGGTCGGCCTGGCCTTCCTCCTCCTGATCGTGGTCTTCCGCTCGGTCCTCGTCCCGCTGAAGGCGGCCCTCGGCTTCCTGCTCAGCGTGATGGCGGCCCTCGGCGCCGTCGTCGCGGTCTTCCAGTGGGGCTGGCTGTCGGGCCTGATGAACGTCGAGCAGACCGGTCCGGTCATGTCGATGATGCCGATCTTCATGGTCGGCGTGGTCTTCGGACTCGCCATGGACTACGAGGTGTTCCTCGTGACCCGCATGCGGGAGGCGTACGTCCACGGGGAGAAGCCCAGCCAGGCCGTCGTGACCGGCTTCAACCACGGCGCACGGGTCGTCACGGCCGCCGCCATCATCATGACCGCCGTCTTCTCCGGCTTCATGGGCTCCAGCGAGGCGATGGTCAAGATGATCGGCTTCGGCCTCGCCATCGCCGTCTTCTTCGACGCGTTCATCGTCCGCATGGCCATCGTCCCGGCGGTGCTCGCGCTGCTGGGCAACAAGGCCTGGTGGCTGCCGAAGTGGCTGGACCGCGTCCTGCCCAACGTGGACGTCGAGGGCGAGGGGCTGCGCACGGCGGACGAGCGCAGGGACGCCGACCCCGACGGGGAACGGCAGCTGGTACGCGTCTGACGTACCGCCAGTGAAAGACCGCCGGTGAGGGATCCGTGGGGACGGGGCACCCTCACCGGCTTTCTTTTCTCACAGCATCACCTCGGCCCACACCGTCTTGCGCGGATGTGGGCCTTGTGCGACGCCCCAGCGGTCGGCCAGCGCCGCCACGAGCAGGAGACCCCGGCCCGACTCGCCGTCGGGGGCGGGGCGTTCGGGGTGGGGGAGGCGGTCCCCACGGGTGTCGGTGACCTCGATACGGAGGGTGTCGGCAACGACGTAGAGCGTCAGACGGAAGCCGCGTCCGGGGACGCGGCCGTGGGTGGCGGCGTTCGCGGCCAGCTCGGCGACGATCTGGGGCGCCCGGTCCAACGGGAGCCCCCAGGTGCGGAGTTGTTCGGCGGCGAGGAGGCGGGCGGCGCGGGCGCCTTGAGGGGTGGGGGAGAGGCGCACCGTGAAGTTGGGGACGGTGACGGTTTCTTGATTCACGTCACTCAGCGTGGCCGGTTCTGCTTACCTACGGGAGTGATGACGCCTGTGCGTAGCGTGACTGTCCTGGGTTTGTCTTGGCTGTCTTGGCTGTCTCGGGCGTTGTACGGGTACGAGTGCGCGTCGGAGGAGGAGCCATGAGTGACGGTGTGGACGAGGCGGGTTGGGACGTCGAGCCGGGGGACGAGATCGAGCCGGTGGTGCAGGCGGTGGGGCGCCTGCTCAAGGTGTGCCGGGAGGCGGCCGGGATGAGCGTGGCCGAGTTGGCGGAGGCTCTGGGCTACGGCGAGGACATGATTCGGAAGATCGAGCGTGGGGCGCGTATCCCCCGGCCGGAGTTTCTGGACAGGGTGGACCAACTACTGAAGGCGCAGGGGCATCTGAGGGCGTTCATGGAGGACATGCGGAAGGCTCGGTATCCAAAGCAGGTGCGCAAGCTGACCGAGATGGAGGCGCGAGCGGTTGAGCTGTTGATGTACGGCAACCACAACATCCACGGCTTGTTGCAGACTCAGGAGTACGCGCGAACTCTGTTCGAGATGACGCAGCCTGCGTACTCGCCGGACGTGGTGGAGGTGGACGTCGCCGCTCGGATGGCCCGTAAGGCTGTCTTCGGCCGGGAGCCCGCTCCTACGCTCAGTTTCGTCCAAGAACAGGTGACGCTGGAACGGCCGTACGGTGGGAAGATGGTGCTGCGTCGGCAACTCGAACACCTGCTGGAGGTGGCGCAGTTGAGGCACGTCACGCTGCAGGTCATGCCGACTGACCGCGAGGAGCACGCCGGAACGCAGGGCCTGATTCAGGTGCTGAAGTTCGCTGACGGCACGGCGATTGGACGTTCCGAAGGAGCGTTCAACGGCCGCCCGGTCTCAAGCCCCAAGGATCTTCGAATCCTTGAACTGCGCTATGGCATGATCCGGGCGCAGGCTCTCACGCCGAGGGAGTCGCAAGCCTTCATCGAGCGAGCACTGGGGAGACTATGAGCACCGCCGAACTCCACTGGTTCAAGAGCAGCTACAGCGACAGCGGTGAGTCTGGCGACTGTGTCGAAGTGGCCCTGGACTGGTTCAAAAGCAGCTACAGCAGCAGCAGCGAACCCGACTCCTGCGTCGAAGTAGCCACCACCCCCGCCACCATCCACATCCGCGACTCCAAGACCCCCGACACCGCGCAGCTCAAGGTCACCCCCTCCTCCTGGGCCGACTTCCTCACGTATGCCGTGAAGTGACCAGCCGCAGGCGGAACTTCGGGCAGACATCCGGGTCGTCGTCCTGGTAGAGGAACGTCCGCTTGCCGTCCATGGCGATCGACAGGCTGTCGAGGGTGTCGCCATGCAGGAAGAGTTCCGGTTTCGTGAAGGAGAGGCGGACCTGCGCATGATCGCCGGACCCGGTACCTCCCGCCACATCCCACGTGCCGGACCCGTCGAACGTGTCGCCGAGTTCACTCTTGTGCCAGGAGCCGGTCGGCCAGTGGTGCACGGTGACCGTGCCGCCGGGCTTGCTGTCCGACGCCTTGAGGGTGATCGTCGCGCCCTCGGCGTCGCCTTCTCCCCTGTAGGTGCCGGCCAGTTCCCCGGAGGTGGCGGAGGCAGCCTGCTTCCCCATGCAGGCCTCGACGGCGCTGGACGCGGAGGAACAGGCGGCCAGCGGCGACAGCAGCGCCAGCACGGCCACGGTGGTCACCAGGCGCGGCCGCCCGCCCGTGACGAGGACTCGGGACACGTCCTACTTTCCCTTCGCCGGGATGCGTTCGGTCCAGGTGATCTCCTGGTCCACCGATGAGAAGACGCCCTCTTCGCGGTTGGTCTTCTTGAGCCAGTCGTAATAGCCGATGTAGTGCAGGAACGACTCGTTGCTCGTGTTGTTGTGCAGCTTGTACTCGACGACCAGCGAGCCGTCGGGATCCTCGCCCTTGACCGTGTAGTGCAGGTTGTACGAACCGGTGAACGCCTCACCGAGATGGTCCTCGTCCCCGGTGACGATCGCGGGCAGGTCGGTGGTGACGAGCTTCTTCAGCGCGCCCAGCTTGCCGCTCTTCGAGATCGAGTACGCCACGTTGCCCTCGGGCTGACCGTCGCTCCGGAACTGGTCGAGCGTGTCCAGCCGTAGCTTCTTCATGCTGTCGCTGGACCGGATCAGCTCGGTCATGTCGTCGCCGCTGTAGTACTCCCGGCGCCGGGGGCCGTCACCGGTCACCCAGTCCCAGCCGAGCGAGTACGGGTCGTCCGAACTGAGCCCCGGGTAGGGGTTCTTGCCCTGCATGGCGAGGTCCAGCGCGTTGTACTCGTCCTCCCCGATCTTCTGGGTGGAGTCGATGTCCGTGAACCTCGGGTCGGAGTTGAACCACTGGCCCAGACCGATGTCGGACATCAGGCTGAAGGCGAGGTTGCGGTCGGCTGTGACACCGCGCTTGAGGATCTGCGCGATCTCGTGGTCCGCCGCCGTGATGGTCTTGTGGTCCTCCGTGGTCAGATCGACCTTGCAGACGCCACCGATGACGTCGCGGGCCAGGGTTCCGTCCGAGTTGATGTAGAGACCCTTCTCCGTGGCGCGCCGGACGGCGTCCTTGAGGTCCCTCTGGGCCGCCTTCAGGTCGCCCACCGCATCCTCGACGACGCGCCGTGCCGAGTCCGCCACCTTCGTGGCGTCCTCCAACTGCCGCTGGATGTCGTCGATCATCTTCCAGGCGTACGGGGCCGCGACCCCTTCCCAATAGCCTTTGTTGCGCAGCGGACTGAGGACCTCGTCGTGCACACGCTTGCCGAGGCCCTCGATCTCGCGGTGGATGCTGTCCCAGCGGTCCGCCAGGTCGTCCAGGACCGAGAGGTCCGCCGCCAGCAGAGCCTGATAGAAGTCCGCCATCAGTAGTCCTCCAGCGCCGACCGGATCCGCACCTGGTTCGCCGTCTGCCCGACGGCGGCATCGGTCTTGGTGTAGGTGCCGTCGCTCGACCGCAGGCTCTCGGCGATGTGGGCCAGCCATGCCGTGACCGTGCCGGCCTGCCGCTCCCACTGCCGGTGTACCAGCCGGATCGCCCGTGCCGACTCGAAGTCCGCCAGAGTGCGCACGGCCTTCAACGCCGGTTCTTCCAGCGTGGCGGCCGGCTTGTAGAAGGCGTCGTGGATGTCGTCCACGTGACCGGCGGCCTTCTTGAGCACGGACGGGGCGATCTTCAGGTTCTGTCCGGACGTGCCGGACGGTCCCGGTGGCGGGAGAAGCCCGGGGGTGCTCGGCTGCAGCGGCGGCCGGTCCAGCGGGTCGACGGTGCTGGCGGCGGGCGGAGCGGTGTAGTGCCCTTCCCACCCCGGAAGGATGTTGTGCCGCTCGATCTCGTCCGGCGACAGCGGCAGTTTCGACTGCCCGGGCTCCGGAAGCTTGTCGTCCCCTTGTATGTCTTTGCGTTCGCTCATGAGTGGTCCCCCGAAGTCTTGCCTTGCGCAGTCAGGTAATCATGTAGGCGGCAGAAGATCACACTCGGATCCGGCGCAGCCGCGAGGGCGGACGAAATCCCCGTGAGCGACGCTCGGGCGATGACGTAGCGTGCCCGGCATGACGACGACAGCCGCCACTGACGCCGAAGAATCCGGAGCGCACCCCCGTTTCGCCGAAGCCCTCCGTGCGCTGGGCCTTGAGGATGTGCCGGCCCGTACCCGGCGCTTTCCGGAAGCCACCCGTACCGCCGCCGAGGCCGCCGCGGCGATCGGGTGCGAGCTGAGCCAGATCTGCAAGTCGCTGATCTTCGCCGCCGACGGGGTGCCGGTGCTGGTGCTGATGGACGGCGCCTCGCGCGTGGACGTGGAGCGGGTGCGGGAGGAGCTGGGGGCCCAGAAGGTCACCCGGGCGGATGCCGGCGTCGTCCGGGAGACCACGGGGTACGCCATCGGCGGCGTGCCGCCCTTCGGGCACCGCACGCGCACCCGTGTCCTCGCCGACCGCTCGCTGCTCGCGCACGACGTGGTGTGGGCCGCGGCCGGGACGCCGCACACCGTCTTCCCGATCGAGCCCGAGAAGCTGGTCGCCCTCGCCGGCGCCGCGCTGGTGGACGTGCGCGAGCAGACCGCGTGACGCCGCTGGTCACCGCGGCGGTCCTGCTCGCCGCGGTCACGCACGCCTGCTGGAACGCCATCGCTCACCGGATCACGGACAAGCTCGTCGGGTTCACGCTGATCCTCGCGGGCGGGGTGCTCATCGGGCTGGCGGCGGCGCCGTTCGCGGCGTTTCCGGCGGCCGGGGCGTGGCCGTACCTGCTCGTCTCGGCGGCCGTTCACCTCGTGTACGTCGTGTTGCTGATGACGTCGTTCCGGCTGGGCGACTTCGGCCAGGCCTACCCGATCGCCCGGGGAACCGCTCCGCTGGTGGTCACGGTCTTCGCGGCCCTCTTCGCCCACGAAGTGCCCGACGGATGGGCCGCAGCGGGCGTCGTGTTGTCCTGTACGGGGCTCACCGGCGTGGCGGCGTGGGGGCTGCGCGGTCACCGGCCCAACTGGGCGGCGATCGGGGCGGCCCTCGCCACGGGGCTGTCCATAGCCTCGTACACGGTCGTCGACGGGCTCGGCGTGCGCGCCTCCGGCACCGCCCTCGGGTACACGGCGTGGCTGATCGTGGTGCAGGGCGTGGCGATCCCGGCGTACGCCGTCTGCTGCCGGTGGCGGCGCGAAACGGTGGCCGTACTGCGCCCCTTCGCCGCCCTCGGCCTTCTGGGATCGGCGCTCTCCGTCTCCGCCTACGGTCTGGTCCTGTGGGCCCAGACCCGCGCCGACCTCGCGCCCGTCGCGGCCCTGCGGGAGTCCTCGATCATCGTCGGCGCGGCCATCGGCGCGCTGTTCTTCAAGGAGCGGTTCGGGGCGCCCCGGATCGCGGCGGCGGGTCTGCTGGTCGTGGGGATCGGGCTGATGCTGCACGCCGGGTAGGGGCCACCACGCCCCGGTCGGCCCGCGCGCCGCAGCCGGAAAGCAACGGACCTGACGGGGCATCCGTACGAAGATGACCGGGGACCACGAGGACAGCAACCGCAGGACAGGGAGCCGTCGATGACCGACAAGAGGACCGTCAGCGTTCTGGGCACCGGCATCATGGGTGCCGCCATGGCGCGCAACCTCGCCCGCGCCGGATTCGATGTACGGGCCTGGAACCGCACCCGGGAGAAGGCCGAGCCGCTGGCCGCGGACGGGATCCGGGTCACGGACACGCCCGCCGAGGCCGTCGAGGGCGCCGATGCCGTCGTCACCATGCTGTTCGACGGCAACACGGTCAGGGACGTGATGCGCGAGGCCGCCCCGGCGCTGCGCCCGGGCACCGTGTGGGCGCAGTGCACCACCGCCGGGATCGACCTGGTCGCCGACCTGGCCGACTTCGCCCGCGAGCACGGCCTGGTGTTCTACGACGCCCCCGTCCTCGGCACCCGCGAGCCCGCCGAGGCCGGTCGGCTGACCGTGCTGGCCGCCGGGCCCGAGGCGGGCCGGGAGGCGGTCACGCCCGTCTTCGACGCGGTCGGCGCCAAGACCGTGTGGACCGGCGAGAACGGGTCCGCGGGCAGCGCCAGCAGGCTGAAGCTGGTGGCCAACAGCTGGGTGCTCGCGGCCACCGCGGCGACCGGTGAGGTGCTGGCCCTCTCGAAGGGCCTCGGCGTGGATCCGCAGAACTTCTTCGACCTCATCGAGGGCGGGCCGCTCGACATGGGGTACCTGCGGGCCAAGTCCGCTCTGGTGCTCGGCGGCAAGCTGACCCCGGCGTCGTTCGCCGTGTCCACCGCCGAGAAGGACGCGCGGCTCATCGTGGCGGCCGGCGAACGAAACGGCGTACGGCTCGACGTCGCCGCGGCGACCGCCGAACGGTTCGCGCGGGCCGCCGCCCAGGGACATGCCGACGAGGACATGGCCGCCGCCTACTTCGCCAGCTTCGACGACAAGCCGGCCGGGGACTGAGGAAGGAACCGGCCTCCACGTGACGTTCCGCGCCCGCGGGAGCACCCTGGAATCAGCGCTTTTCCGGAGGTGGTCGACATGATGAAGACCGTTGTGGGATGGCACGTGGAGCTGGAATTCCAGGAGGACGACGCGCACACGCGCGCGGTCGCCCTGGTGCGTCTGCCCGACGGCACCGAGATTCGGGCGCACGGGCACGCCAGCCGCCACCGCATCGACGCGAACCAGCCCAGAGTCGGCGAGGAGATAGCGGGTGCCCGCGCCCTGAACGAACTGGCCATGCAACTGCTGACCAAGGCGCACGGCGAGATCGACGCGGATTCCGGGCGGACGTCGCACCCGATCAACGTGTGAGGCGAGGAGACGGATGAGGCCGGGGGGTGCACGTGGCGCACACGGCCGCCGCGCGCACCCCCGAGCGCTGAGCGTGGCACCCGGGGGCTGAGCCTCGTGCCCGGGCGCGGCCCGTTGCAGGCGAGCGCTCTACGCGCACGCTCAGTGCGAGCGCTCTACGCGAACGCTCAGTGCGAGCGCTCTACGCGAGCGCCGTGCGTACTGCGCGCACCAGGGCCTGCGCCCTCGGGTCCGCCGTCACGCTCTTCCTGAAGCCGTTGGTGACGTAGCCGAAGGCGATGCCGGCCTCCGGGTCGGCGAACGCCAGGGCGCCGCCCCGGCCCGGGTGGCCGAAGGAGGTCGGGGAGAGCAGCGGGGACGCGCTGCCGTGCAGCATGTAGCCGAGGCCGAACCGGGTGCCCACCACGAGGACCCGGTCCGGTCCGGCCGACTGCTCGGCGCGGGCCAGTTCCATGGTCTGCGGGGTGAACAGGCGGGTGCCGCCGTCCACGTCGCCGATGAGCGAGGCGTAGAAGCGGGCCAGGCCCTCGGCGGTGGCTATGCCGTTGGAGGCGGGCAGGGCCGCCGCGCGGTAGCCGGGCGCGTTCTCGTCCGGGAGCGGGGTGATCGCGGCGAAGGCGCGGCGGGTGAGGGAGCCGGGGTCGGCGTAGGCGTCGGAGACCGCCCGCTTGGGGCGCATCCTGAGCGTGCCGGCCGTCCCGGGTTCCTCCACGGGGCCGACGCGGCCCACGCGCGCGTGCTCCGCCTCGGGCAGGCCGAGCCACAGGTCCGCGCCGACGGGCGCGGCGATCTCCTCCGCGATCCACTCCCCGACCGGCCGCCCGGTGATCCGCCGGACCAGCTCGCCGGTGAGCCAGCTGTAGGTCTGCGCGTGGTAGCCGTGCTCCGCGCCGGGCTCCCACACCGGTGCCTGCGCGGCGACGGCGGCCGCGCCGAGGTCCGGGTCGGCCGCCTCCTCGGGGGTCAGGTGACGGTCCAGCACCGGCACCCCCGCGCGGTGCGCGAGCAGATGCCGCACGAGCGTGTGTTCCTTGCCGGCCGCCTTGTACTCGGGCCAGTACGCGCCGACCGGGGCGTCCAGGTCCAGCTCGCCGCGCTGATGCAGCAGCAGGAGCACGGCGGCGGCGACGCCCTTGGTCGCGGAGCGCACGATCTGTGCGGTGCCGTGCTCCCAGGGAGCCGTGCCGTCCACGTCCCTGGTGCCGCCCCACAGGTCGACGACCTTCCGCCCGTCCCGGTACACGGTGACGGCCGCGCCCCGCTCCCCGAGCAGCGCGAAGTTCGCCGCGAACGCCTCCCCGACCGGCTCGAAGCCCTCGGCCACCGTGCCGTTCACGTCCACACTCACGCCCGGGTCCCTTCACTCGCTTGCGACGACGAGTGAAACACAGGGGTGTGGCCTTGGATTCCTCGGTGGGGCAGTGATTTCGGCTACGGTCTGGCGTGCTGCGGCCCGTCCTCGCAGCCGTCCGGGACGGCGTCCTGGGGCTCGCGCGCCGACTCGACGAGCTGCGCCACCCCGGACGGATTCCGTTCGAAGCGGTGGACGCGGGACCCGTCGAGGGTGCGCAGCTCCAGCTCCTCGCGCCGGACCCGGTACTCGAACCTGTCGCCCTCGTCCGTCCAGTACCCGTGCGTCTCGGTGGTCAGCTCGGCCCAGGTGTACGCGCGGCAGGACCAGAGCCTCCGGACACGACGCCCCTGCGGAAGCGGTAGAGCGCGCCCCGGTACCAGCCGATACGGACGCCGAGAGCGAGCAGCAGCAACCCCGCCGGCGTGTACAGGGCGGAGGTGACGGTGCGCTCGTCCCAGTGCCCCATGCGCAGCCGCACGAGCACGACGGGCGGGAGGATCACCCAGAACGGACTGATGAGCATCAAGAAGAGCAGCACCGGCTGCGGGGCGGTGCGTTCACACTCCACGTACGCGCCCAGCTTCCGCTCCCGCGCGCGTGCGGTCACCTTGCGCGGCATGAACCAGTGCACGGCGCCCCCTGCCCCGCCCGCACGGGCGACACCGGCGTTGTACCCGGGCGCGTGTGCTTCCACCCGGGTGCGGGGGCTCAGCCCAGGACGATCGTCACGTCGATGTTCCCGCGGGTCGCGTTCGAGTACGGGCACACCTCGTGTGCAGCGTCCACCAGCTGCGCCGCGAGGTCCGGGTCGAGGACGGGGAGGGAGACGCTGAGGGCGACCGCGAGGCCGTAGCCGCGGTGCCGGTTCGGGCCGATGCCCACCTTCGCCGCGACTGTGGAGCCGGTCAGGTCGTAGCCCGCGCGGTTGCCGACCAGGATCAGTGCGTTGTGGAAGCAGGAGCTGTAGCCGGCCGCGAACAGCTGCTCGGGGTTGGTGCCGTTGCCGTCCCCGCCCAGTTCCGGCGGCATCGCGACCTTCAGCTCGATGCGGCCGTCCTGGCTGGTGACATAGCCGTCCCGGCCGCCGTGGGCGGTGGCCTCGGCGACGTACATGATCTTCGTCGGACGGGTGTCGGTACTGGTGTCGACTGCGGTGACGTCGGTCAAGGTTGCCCTCCCCCGGAATAAGTTGCGCACAAGTGCATCGTGCACAAGGTACCGGTCGGTAGGTCGGCCTGCCCCACCTGGGGGTGGCAACCGCGGGTAACGCGAGATCAGCGCCTGGCGGTCGCCGCCGCGGCAGCGCGCTCGGTGAGCTTCCACAACTCCTCGCGCAGCCGCGCCACCTCCGGCGCGCCGAGCCCCGTGGTCGTGAGCAGGGCGCCCGGCACACGTGCCGCGCGCTCCCTCAGCTGCTCCCCGCGCCCGGTGCACGCCACGAGCACCGAGCGCTCGTCGTCCGCCGCGCGCTCCCGGCGCAGCAGGCCCGCCCCCTCCAGGCGCTTCAGCAGCGGCGAGACGGTCCCGTAGTCCAGGCGCAGTGCGCCCGCCAGGTCCTTCACGCTGGTCTCGCCCCGCTCCCAGAGGACCAGCAGCACGAGGTACTGCGGGTAGGTGAGCCCGAGGTCGTCGAGGAGCGGCCGGTACGCGGCGGTCACGGCGCGCTGCGCGGCGTACAGCGCGAAGCACAGCTGGTCGTCCAGCAGCAGCGACCCGGCACCACCCTGGTCGTCTTGGTCGTCTTGACGCGTCACGCGCCCATTGTCACGGACTTCGGGTCGAAGCCGAACGGCAGCTCCAGCCGGTGCGCCCGCATCAGCGCTTCGTCGCAGAGCAGCTCCCCGGTCGGGCCGTCGGCTGCGATCACGCCGTCGCTGAGGACCAGCGAGCGCGGGCACAGCTCCAGCGCGTACGGCAGGTCGTGCGTGACCATCAGGACCGTCACGTCCAGGGAGCGCAGGATGTCGGCGAGTTCGCGCCGGGAGGCCGGGTCGAGGTTGGAGGACGGCTCGTCCAGGACCAGGATCTCCGGCTCCATCGCGAGCACCGTGGCGACGGCGACCCGGCGGCGCTGGCCGAAGGAGAGGTGGTGCGGTGGCCGGTCGGCGAAGTCCGCCATGCCGACCCGCTCCAGGGCACCGTGCACCCGCTCCTCCAGCTCGGCGCCCCTGATCCCGGCGGCCGCCGGGCCGAACGCCACGTCCTCGCGCACGGTCGGCATGAACAGCTGGTCGTCCGGGTCCTGGAAGACGATGCCGACCTTCTGCCGGATCTCGGCCATGTGCCGCTTGCCGACCGGCAGTCCGGCCACCGTCACCGTGCCGGCGCCGCCGCCCAGGATGCCGTTCAGGTGCAGCACGAGGGTCGTCTTGCCGGCGCCGTTCGGGCCGAGCAGCGCGACCCGTTCGCCGCGCGCGATCGAGAAGTCCACGCCGAACAGGGCCTGGTGGCCGTCGGGGTAGGCGAAGGCGAGGCCGGAGACCTCCAGGGAGGCAGGTGCAGAAGCAGTCACAGGGCCCATCCCAGCAGACAGACGACGAGGGCGGTACAAGGGAGTGCGAAGGCGTACGACCACTGCGCGCGGGACGCGGTCACCTCGTCGATGACCGGCATCGAACCGGCGTACCCCCGGCTCACCATGGCCAGGTGCACGCGCTCCCCGCGCTCGTAGGAGCGGATGAACAGCGCGCCGGCGGACTTGGCGAGCACGCCCCAGTGCCGCACGCCGCGGGCCTCGAACCCGCGCGACTCCCGCGCGATCCGCATCCGGCGCATCTCGTCGGTGATGACGTCGCCGTAGCGGATCATGAAGGAGGCGATCTGCACGAGCAGCGGCGGCAGCTTCAACCGCTGCAGTCCGAGCAGCAGTTCGCGCAGCTCGGTGGTGGCGGCCAGCAGCACGGAGGCTGCGACGCCGAGGGTGCCCTTGGCGAGCACGTTCCAGGCGCCCCAGAGCCCGTTCACGCTCAGCGACAGGCCGAGCACGTGCACCCGTGCACCCTCCGCCACGAACGGCATGAGCACCGCGAACGCGACGAACGGCACCTCGATCAGCAGCCGTTTGAGCAGGAAACCGGCGGGCACGCGCGCGTGACGGGCGACGAACGCGAGCAGGACGGCGTACACCGCGAACGCCCACATCGCCTCGCGCGGCGTCGACACCACGACCACCACGAACGCGAAGGCGGCGGCGAGCTTGGTGTGCGGCGGCAGGGCGTGCACGGGCGAGTGCCCGTGCCGGTACAACCTGTGGGCGTGCCCGGCCCCCACGTCAGACGCCCGTGTTCAGGGTCGAGGCGGGGGAGGTGTCCGCCGTCCGGCGCCGACGCACCGCCCAGAACACCGCGCTGCCCGCGACGGCCGTCACCCCGACGCCGATCACGCCCGCGAGACCGCCGGAGAGCCGGGCGTCGGAGACGTCCTTGACGCCGTAGTCGGCGAGCGGGGAGTCGGCCGATGCGTGCTTCTCGGCCTTCTTGTCGATGCCCTTGTCGTGCGCGACCTTCTCCAGGCCGTCGGGGTCGGCCGAGGCGTAGAAGCTCACGAACCCGGCGAGCACCAGCGAGGTCACCAGGCCGGTGATCCACAGCGTGCGCCGGGAGGTGCGCGCCGCCACGGGCGCCGTGGGAGCCGGGGCGTCCACCAGCTCGCCGTTCACCCGCAGCTGCAGGCGCTGCCGCAGGCCCCGCGCGCCGTGCACCAGGTCCGGGCGCACGGCGATGACGGCGCCCACCGTGAGCGCGGTGATCGCCGCCTCGCCGATGCCGATCAGGACGTGGACGCCGATCATCGCGGTCGCCACCTTGCCGATGGCGACATCGGTGGTGCCGCCGACCGCGTAGATGAGCGTGAACACCACCGCGGCGGCCGGCACCGAGACCAGCGCGGCGACGAAGGAGGCGGCGGTCACCGAGCGGCGCCCGCGGGGCAGTACGGCGAGCAGCGCGCGGAAGACGGCGTACGAGACGACCGTGGTGACGATCGCCATGTCCGTGATGTTCACGCCGAGCGCGGTCAGCCCGCCGTCCGCGAACAGGACGCCCTGCATGAGCAGCACGACCGACACGCACAGCACACCCGTGTACGGGCCGACGAGGATGGCGGCGAGCGCACCGCCCAGGAGATGGCCGCTTGTTCCGGCCGCGACGGGGAAGTTGAGCATCTGTACGGCGAAGATGAACGCCGCCACCAGACCGGCCAGCGGGGCCGTCCGCTCTCCCCCACGCCCGGCTTCGCTCGCGCGGGAGGTGCCCCCCTGTTCACGGCGGGCGCCGCGCAGGCTCACCGCGAGGGCGCCGGCGGCGACCACCCCGGTGACGGCGGAGGTGGGGGCGTCGATGAATCCGTCAGGTACATGCACCGAACGATTTTAAAGCCTTGTTGCGAAGAGTTTGCAAGAGAGAGGTGGTCTCGCTCCGTCCGCCCTTCCTCCTCTCCCGCCGGGCGGGAAGCGGAAAATATGGCACATTGGATGGAAAGCGGATTCACAGGTTCCGTTATAGGTCACAGAACGTGAAAGGGCGATCCGATGTCTGTAGTCGAGCAGTACGCGCGCGCCCACATCGTCACGGACGAGGAGGATCCGGGGGCCGTACCCGTAGTGCTGCGGTACGACCCCGACTCCGATCCACGCTCGGTCCGGTTCGGCCTGCCCGGACCGCACGAGTGGACCTTCTCGCGCGCGCTGCTCGAACGCGGACTGCGGGCCCCGGCCGAGAGCGGCGACGTCCGGGTGTGGCCGTGCGGGCGCGTCCAGGCCGTGGTGGAGTTCCACTCCGACCACGGCGTCGAGGTGGTGCAGTTCGAGTCCAAGGCGCTGATGAGGTTCCTGCGCCGGACCTACACCGCCGAGCCGGTGCACAACTGACGTGCCCACCGGCGCACCGGACCTACACCGCCGAGCCGGTGCACTACTGACGTGCCCACCGGCGGCTGCTCAGCCGCCCATCCGCAGCAGCTTCGCGACGATCGGCCCGGCCGTGTCGCCCCCGTGCCCGCCCGCCTGGACCACGCCCGCGGCGACCAGGTCACCCCGGTAGGCGGTGAACCAGCCGTTGGGCTTCTTCTGCCCGTCCACCTCGGCCGACCCGGTCTTCGCGCCGTAGTCCGGGCCCAGGCCCGCCATCGCCTTGGCCGCCGTACCGTACGCCGCCGTGTACTGCATGACGTCCTTCAGCTCGGCCTGCGTCTTCGAGGACATCGTCCGCGAGGCCTTCGCCAGCGTGCGCCCGTCCACGGAGGCGGCCACCAGGTACGGCTGGCGGAAGACGCCCGCCTGCACCGTGGCCGCCACCGACGCCATGTTCAGCGGGTTCATCCGCACCCCGCCCTGGCCGATCAGCGAGGCGCCCATCTGCGCGCCGCTCTGCACCGGAACGGAGCCGTCGAAGGTGGGCACGCCGATGGACCAGTTGTTCAGGCCGAGGCCGTAGACCTGCTGGGCCTCCTTCGTCAGGTCGCTGTCGGACAGCTTGGGCGCGAAGTTGATGAAGGCGTTGTTGCAGGAGGCGCCGAAGCTCTGCTTGAACGTGCCCTTCTTGATCTCCGAGTCGGCGTCGTTGTGGAACGTCCAGCCGGCGAGCTTGTACGTCTTGGGGCAGGGGTGCGACGCGTCCGGGGTGATCAGCTTCTTCTCGAACAGCATCGTCGACGTCACGATCTTCATCGTCGAGCCGGGCGCCAGGGAGCCCTGGAAGGCGGTGTTGAAGCCGTGCCCGGTGTTGGCGACGGCGAGGATCTCGCCCGTCGAGGGCCGCAGGACCACCACCGAGGCCCGCTCCTGCTTGCCGACCTGCTGCTCGGCGGCCGCCTGGAGCGACGGGCTCAGCGTCGTCCTCACCGTGCCCGGAGTGCCCTGGCTCAGCTCCACCAGGGTCTTGTCGGACAGCTTGGCCGCCTCCGACGCCTTGCCGCGCACCACCCGCAGCTCCACGCCCGCCTTGCCGCCGGCCTTCTTGCCGAACTTCTCCCGCAGACCGTCCAGGACCGTGCCCAGCGACGGGTACTTCGCGGTCGTCAGCTCCCCGCCGTCGCGGTCCAGGGCCTTGATGGGCGGGGTGCCGGACTCGCCGGTGACGAGCGTGTCGCCGTCCTGCAGATCGGGGTGGACGACCTGGGCGTGCCAGCCGACCAGCGGCTTGCCGTCGCTCTTGCGCCGCACGACGGTGAGCGAACTGTCGTAGGCGAGCGGCTTGGTGAGGTTCTTGTACGACACCGTCGCCTTGACGGAGAACGCCACCTTGGCGCCGGTGGTCCTTCCGGCCGTGAGCGTGACGTTCTTCAGACGGGCGTCCTTGGTGTAGCCGGTGAGCAGGGTGGTGGCGGCCGACGGGTCGTCGGTGGCGGCCGCCGCCTCGGGGGCGCGGCCCTGCTGCCAGGCGGTGAGGAAACGCGTGGAGGCCGTCCGCACCTCGGCCGCGGACAGCGGGCCGGTCTTGACGTGGTGGCCGGCCGTGGTGGCCGTCCCCTCGTCGGCCGCCGCACCGCCGTCGTACAGCGCGTAGACGCCGAGTCCGGCGCCGACGACGACCACGGCGATCGTCCCGCCGACTACGACGGGTCCGGTGTTCCGTCGCTCGGCGACGCGCCTTCTCTTGCCCACAGCCTCAGATCCTCCGCACCTTCCCCAGGGTCCCCGTAGACCTCACACTCCCCCAACGACGGCGACCAGCCTAGAGTCCCCACCTTTGCGGGTGATGTCAGCGGGCACTCCGTAGCACGGTTGCGACAATAGGCCCGGCCGCGTCGACGCCGTGGCCGCCGTCCTGGACCATCGCGGCCGCGGCGACATCGTCCCGGTACCCGGCGAACCAGCTGTCGGACTTCGCCTGCCCGTCGGCCTCGGCCGAGCCGGTCTTCGCGCCGATGTTCCCGCCGAGCCCGGCCATGACCTGGGCCGCGGTGCCGCTGCGGGCGGTGCGGTTCATCATGGCGCGCAGCTGCGCGGACGTGCTCGGCGACAGCCCGCGCGCGCGTGCCGGATCGCGGTGGTCCAGGCCGAGCGGCACGATCACCGGCTGCCGGAAGCCGCCGGTCATCGCGGTCGCCGTCACGGAGGCCATGTTCAGCGGGCTCATCTGGACCTGGCCCTGGCCGATCAGGTTGGCGGCGGTGTCCGGGCCGCCGGAGGCGGGCACCCGGCCGTCGAAGGAGGGCACGCCGATCTGCCAGTTGTTCTGTCCGAGCCCGAAGCGGTCCTGGGCCTCCCTGGTGAGCGAGTCGACCTTCACGTCGTCCGCGAACTTCACGAACGCGGTGTTGCAGGAGCGGGCGAAACTGTCGGAGAGGGTGGCGTTCTCGTCCGGGGCCAGGCCCTCGAGGTTGTGGAACGTCTGGCTCTGCCAGACGGCGGACGGCGGGCAGGGCGCCTTGCCGCCCGCGCCGGTCAGGCCGTTGTCGATGAGGGTCGCCGCGCTGATGATCTTCATGGTGGAGCCGGGCGGGCGCTCGCCCAGCAGAGCCGCGTCGAAACCGTCGTCGCGGTGGTTGGCGACGGCCAGGATCTCGCCCGTGCTGGGCTTGACGGCCACGACGGACGAATCGGCGTATTTCCGTACGGCGGTCTCGGCCGCCCCCTGTGCGCTCGCGCTGAGTGTCGTGCGCAGTTTGCCCGGCCTGCCCTTGGTGAGGGTGAGCAGGGTGGTGTCGGCGGCCTGGGTGCCGTCCGGGGCGTCCGCGTGACGGATCACCAGCTCCACCCCGGGCCGGCCGCCGGTCCTGTCGCCGTACCTCTTGCGCAGCTCGTCCAGGATCGGGCCGAGGGAGGGGTACTTCTCCTTCGACAGCGCCTGGTCGTCGCGGTCCACGGCCTCGATCTGCGGGGCCGCCGACTCGCCGGTCGCCAGCGTGTCCCCCTTGCGCAGCTGCGGGTGGACGACGGAAGGCCGCCAGTCGACCAGCGGGCGGTGCGAGGTCTCACCGCGGACCACGGTCAGCGTGCTCCTGTAGGAGAGCGGCCGGGCCCTGCCGTCGTACGACACCGTCGCCCCGACCGTGAACGGCACAGTGGTGCCGGTGGCCCGGCCTGCCGATATGTGCACCTTGGTGATGTGCGCGTCGCCCGCGTACGCCGTCAGCAACTCCTCGGCGGCCTGCGGGAAGTTGGTGTACGACGCCGCCGTGGAGGCGTCGCCCTTCTCCCAGGCGGCGAAGAACCTGCCGGCCGCCTCCTTCACCTCGGCGTTGCTGGGCGGCCCGGTCCTCGCCGCCGCGGGGGCGGCCGTCCCCCCGTCGCCGCTGAGCGCGGACACGAAGTTGTAGGTGCCGTATCCGGCACCGCCCAGCATCGCCGCACACACGCTGCCTATGACCGCGGCCTTCACTCCGCTGCGCATCGCGCGCATCCCTCCCCGTTTCCCCGTGAGGACCTGCGCGCGATCAGGTTCCTGAACGCGTTCAAAAAGCAGGTCGCAGGGGGAACTGTAAGCGGTTGCGTGCTTCCTGTGACCGAAGTTGTCGAAACTGTGACCGGGGCCAAGGTGGTCGGACCGGAAGCGGATGAAGCGGACAGGTCCGACAGCATTCCGCCGGGATTGCACTGATACATGCGAGTGCGGCCCATCCGGGTTGCATGCGACCCCGGGTTACTTCTGTGCGCAGCCCCGGTGGTCGCGGATCAGTGAGACATCCGCGCGGTCCACGTCCCTGCCCAGTGCATTCTTCCACTCAAGTGTCCTGGCGAGCGACAGGAATCTGATCCCGTCGAAAAACTCCGCCTCGCGGATCAGCTCCTCGGCCGAGTGTTCAAACCAGCGGTCCAATACTTCAATGTCCCCCCCGAAGAGCACAATCCGTCGCGCGGGCCCCCGGGGAGGATCCGAGACCTGGCCCAGTTCCAGCGCGACGTCCCAGGCTGTCCCGCGGGCAACGATGTCGATATCGCTGATCTCCCTCTTGAGGCCGTGTATCAACATCGGGGCGCTACCTGCTACCACGAAGTCGTCGACAGGAAGCTGCAGGGAGATCAGTTCGCGGAAAAGGGGGTGATCGCGCAGCCTCATGTCGCTCCTCTTTATATGGGGGGCATCCCCAGTGCCATCCTGGTTACGCTGGACGTAGCGAGAGCCACCGCGACACTTGTGAGTGTTCCTACCAGATAGTAATCGCCCACCAGTTTTTCTGCCTGTTGGATCTCGGGAAATCGGGCGAGAGACTTGGCGGTCACCACCAGAGCGGCGGCGGCAGGATTTCCCGAGACTAGAAAGGCGAAGAGGATGAACCGCTCGATCCATCCGACATGAGGACCCACCTTGATGAACTCCTCGATGCTTTCGTCGAATTCTTTGCGTCTGATCTTGTCTCGAATCTTCTCGATGAACGGCCGGATGACCTTGCCGATAATTTGCTGGCATCCGAAGACGGCGATCAGCAGTCCTGAAAGAGTGACGGCGAATCGGTCATCATCGACAAAACTTCGGTGAATCCAGTGGATCTCCGTCCGGAATCCCAGAGCGATGGGGAGCAGTATCGAAAAGATTCCGATCGTTGCGGCCGTGTACTGTGCCCCCGTCGGCTGCAGCGTCTCGACCCACCAGGATCGGAGCTCCTGCCACGCCGACCGCAAGTTCGGCAGTTTCCACGACGCGGGCCTGCTCAGCAGTGCGAAGCACACGGAAACGGAAGTGATGCATGCCGAAGCTATCGCCTCTTTCAGGGTGACACCCGACGGTGCAACGACAAAGGCCCCGTAGGTCAGGGTGAATGCGATTGCACGCCATGGCTGAGTCCTGTGCCACGAGAATGCAGTCGGCACGGTCAATGCGGCGATGAATCCAATCGCCGTGCGGGCTAACTCCACGTTCACTTCCCCGGATCCGGCGCTCTCGGTCAGGCCGGCACTGTGCCGACGCCTGAGCCTCCTGCTCTGTCCTGTGGCTCGGCAGGCTATCCGGCCTCCACGGCGACGCGCCCGACCGTTGCAGGAAGCAGGACGAGGGTGCGGCGGACTGCCGCACCCTCGTGATCCGTCCCGTCGGCTAGACCCAGGTGTCCAGCCACATCCGCGACCGCCAGCTGTCGATCGGGATCGCCGTGCCCGTGTACAAGGGCCAGAAGTAGATGAAGTCTGCGCGGTGGGGCCCTGCGGGGCCCCGACCAGCGCGTTTGTCTCTAGCTGGGACCGGATCAGGCGGCCTGGGCCGTCTCTGGGCCGTGATCTTGAAGTTTCGACGCCAGATAGAGGCTGTCGACTGCCTTCCGGGTGCGCCCCTCGCTGCTCGGCATGAGATGCGTATACGTCCGGAGCGTGAACCCAGGATCACTGTGACCGAGGTACGAACTCAGGGCGCGGATACTCTCGCCGGCGTCCAGCAACACGGACGCGTAGAAGTGCCTGAGCGCGTGCATGCCATCTTCGGGAGCTGACGCGTACCGCTCGCTCGCCTCGCGTGCCTTGATGATGCCTGCGGCGGCCAGAGCGGGCTTCCAGTGGTGATCGTTGAAGTTGCTCACCCGGATGTGCCGCCCCTGGATTCCGCTGAAGATGAGCTGCTTCGTCACGAGCGGGCCATCAGGCGTACGTCAAGGAAGCGTCACGTCGATCGGCTCAAACTCCTTCGAGTGGTCTCGGAGCACGGTGGCCACAGCCTTGGGCAATGGCACATCCCGGACCTTGCCGCCCTTCGGCAGCGCGAAGACGTACTTGCCCCGGATGCGCTTGAGCTGATGGCCCACGGCCAGCCAACCGCCCTCGTAGTCGAGTTCCTCGACGGCTAGGCCGACGATTTCGCCCTGTCGGAGTCCGCACCCCGCCCCGGCATCCACAGCTGCCTGGTAGCGCCGTGGGAGGGCGGCGCGTACGCCGAAGACCTGCGTTGCCATCCACGGTTGGACGCGCGGCTTACCCGGTTTCGGGAGCTTCACCGTACGGGCACGGCACGGGACCGTGTCCTGGGTGGGGGGCTGGTAGGGCTCCAGGGGATGGTTCACGGGTTCTCCAGGGCAGGCAGAGGCCGTCCCCACGCCTCGACGCGTGGTGACGGTTGTCCCGTGCCTCTGGATCTTGACCGTTTGCCATCGGACTTTGACGGACGCGAGTTTGTGTCATCGGAGTTTGATCACCTCAGGTCAGCGACTCAGCGCACCTTCGGTGCGCGCCGGGGGCGTGGTAAAACCCGTGGCGCGCTGGAGGTGCTTCTGTCTGCCCTGACGGCCATCTGCACGGGTGCAGCCTGTCGTCACCGTTCCGTCACAAGTAGTCGCCGCACGGAACCCTGCCGCTCTCCCGCCCTGTCTGCACTCACGTACCGACCACGCGTACCGCGGGGCAACAACCGACGACCGAAACCCGCGGACGAGACGACTCAGGGGGACGACAGCATGCGGCACAGCAACGGCATTCGCAGGGCGGCTCTGGCGACGACGGCGGTCACGGCCGTCGCGGCGGCGGTGACCGGCATCCTGCCCGGCACCGCCATGGCGAGCACCACCACCTCCACCCCGCCGCCCGCCTGCCCGGCCTCCGCCCTCCAGGTCAGCGCCCGGCAGGCCGTCCACCGGCCCGTCGGGACCGGGACCGGGGCGGCGGTCGTGCAGTTCACCAACGTCTCCCGGAGGACGTGCGTCCTGAAGGGCCATCCGACAGTCGCGGGCGCCGGCAACGGCTCCCCCGCCCACAACACCCCGCTCAAGGTCACCCCCACCGGCAGGGCGGCCACCGTGACGGTCCGGCCGCACGGCAAGGCGTGGGTGAAGCTGACCTTCGTCCAGGTCCAGGGGGAGGGCGACGGCTACTGCGTGTCGGGCAAGGACCCGGTGACGTATCCGACGATGGTCATCGGGCTGCCGCACTCCGGGAAGCACCAGGTCGCCCTGAACGACGGGGTGTGGGCCGAGTGCGACAACAAGGTGACCGTCACCCCGGTCTCGGCGGTCAAGCCTTCCTGACCCCACCGTCCCCACAAATCGAGCAGCCTGCACGACGATCGCAACGCTCTGACCTGCACGTTTACGAGGCACTGCACATAAGTGCAGGTCAGCGACTCAGCGCACCTTCGGTGCGCGGGGTGGGGGTCCAGCGGGGTTGAAAAACCCAAGTCACAAAAAAGCAGAAGGGGAGAGCGTGGGGT